>MAIU01000002.1 GCA_003344655.1 Candidatus Korarchaeota archaeon NZ13-K | reverse complement strand
GATCTCGCATCCTTCATTCCGGAGAACCCGACCTTACCTCCGATCAATTCGGAGATCCTTGAGATCAGCTCCCTCCCATCGATCCTCCCGTGCTTGAAGACCACGTATGTGTGAAAGGGTCCACCGCCCCCGAGCCCCTCGACCCCGAGGAAGACCCTGGACGCCCTCCTACCTGAGAGGACCTCATCCACTATGAAGTCGCTGAGCCTCTCCCTGAGCCTCCCACCCACCGGCCTGGAATCGCTCATGTAGGCGAGCATCCCTAGATCCCGATCTATGCTTGGGACCCTCATCTCAGCAACCGCAACCTCCCCGTGACCCCATCTATTCTCTCCGACTCATGGGGACCTATCCCCACGGCGGTGGCCGTCCCGGGTTCCAGCTCCGTGAGGCCGGCATCCCTTATGAGTACAGCGGCCAGCCCCCTCTCCAAGGCCTCCCTGTACACTTTCATGAGATCCTCCTCGCTCATCACCTGCAGCACCACTTTCTTAGCCCCTTCCCTCTTCCACTCCTCGTAAACCTCGGGATATCTATTCCTAACAACATCAGCTGCCTCCAGGGACGCGTGAGCTACCTGAGCGGCCAGCTTGCCGCAGCTCATGCCCAGGTCCCTCCTGACCACTATGACCTGCTTGTACCTCAGGACATCACCTCCCCTATCAGCCTCTCGTACTCCTCGGCCACGACCCTCCAGGTCCTCCTGAGGGCCCTCTCCCTGCCCCTCCTTCCCATCTCCCTCCTCAGTTCCTCATCCCTGAGGAGCTGAATTATCCTGTTGGCGAAAATCCTCTCATCCCTAGGGAGCAGAAAGCCATCCACACCATCCAGGACGGCATCCCTGAGGCCCCCCACGTCGCTCGCCACGACCGGCGTCCCCGCAGCCAGGGACTCCAGTGCTGTCAACCCATAGCCCTCGAGCTTGGCGGGGTGTAGCAGCACGTCCGCCGCACCGTAGTAGAGGGCCGTCTCCTCGTAACCCTTCCTACCGATCAAGATGACCTTTTCCTCGACCCCAAGCGTGGCCGAAATCCTCCTCAGGTTCCCCTCCTCGGGCCCGCTCCCTATTATGAGGAAGGTCGCGTCGATTGATTCGTTCACGAGTCTTGCCACCCTCGGAATCATGTCGAAACCCTTGACGCGCGTCAGGGACCCCACCGAGAGGACCAAGTTCCCCTCAAGCCCAAGGCGACTCTTGAGCTCCTCCTTGGGGGGGAGGGATGAGAAGATCCTCTCATCGACCCCACCGGGTATAACAGAGTCCACCCTCAGGCCCATGCCCTCGAGCTTCCCCCTCAGCCAGCCGCTCACCGCGATCACCGCGGAGGCCCTAGAGGCGACCAGCTTGGATATGAGCCCGGGCATGCCAGCGTCGCTCCCATGGAAGACCACGAAGTATCTGAGACCCGAGGCGCTCGAAAGGAAGCCGGCCATGCCCGAGGTCGTAGCGTAGTGGCATATCGCCAGCTCAGGCCTCTCCCTCCTCAGGATCGCGGAGGAGGCAAGCGTGAAGCTGAGGCCCCTAAGGCCCTTGAGGTCAGCTGTGGGTGCCTCCAAGACCCTCTCGCCCCACCTGCTCCTAGCCCCCCTGTAGCTGACCACGAAGACATCCTCACCCATGGAGGCCAGCTCCCTCGCCAGGTAGGTCATGTAAACCTGGACCCCGCCGACTGCTGGGTGATACGGGCCCACCAAAGCTATCCTCATCCGGCACCCACCGATGAGGGAGCGCTCCGCTTTTAACCGAGTGCTCCCACTTGAAGTGACCTCTGATGGGGGTCAAGATAGGTGAGCTCATAGAGAGGAGGATCGAGCTCAGGCTTCCCGACCTATCGGGGAAGAGGGTCGCGCTGGATGCCTTCAACGCGATGTACCAGTTCTTAGCTAAGGTCAGACAGCCGGACGGAACCCCTCTCATGACCAGCAGGGGTGAGGTGACGAGCGTCCACTCCGGGGTTTTCTACAGGACGGCGAACCTGCTGAAGGAGGGCGTGATACCAGTATATGTGTTCGACGGGGAGAAGCCAACGTTCAAATCCAAGGCCATAGAGGAGAGAGTCAGGACCAGGGAGGAGGCCGAGATCAAGTGGAGGGAGGCCCTGGAGATGGGGGATATTGAGGAGGCTAGGAAGTACGCGCAGGCGGCGCTTAACGTGAACGAGGAGATGGTGGAGGACTGCAAGACCATACTGAGGCTAATGGGCGTTCCTGTCGTTCAGGCACCGAGCGAGGGGGAGGCCCAAGCGGCTTACATGGCATCCAAGGGTGATGTCTGGGCCGCCGCCTCCCAGGACTATGACTCCCTTCTCTTCGGGGCCCCTAGGCTCGTCAGGAATCTCACGATAACTGGAAAGAGGAAGCTCCCAGGGAAAGACGTTTACGTTGACGTGAATCCGGAGCTCATAGAGCTAGATGACGTCCTCAGGGCCAACGGGATAACTAGGGAGCAGCTGATAATGATAGGGATCCTAGTTGGGACGGATTACAACCTGGGAGGAGTTAAGGGGATAGGCGTGAAGAGGGCCCTCGAGCTCGTAAAGAGATACAGGAAGCCGGAGGAGCTCTTCTCCAAGATACCCTGGGAGTTCGAGCCTGATCCCATGTCGATTTACGAGTTCTTCCTGAACCCCCCGAGGAGCGACGATTATGATCTGACGCTTAGGAGACCGAGGGGAGAGGAGCTCCTGGAGTTCATGGTGAAGGAGCACGAGTTCTCGGAGGAGAGGGTCAAAAAGGTGATAGCCGAGATAGAGGAAGCTTATAGGATGTTCTCCGGAGGGGGGTTGGAATCCTGGTTCTGACTACTCCTCATCCGGTGTCACGTACCTCCTCTCCGTCACCAGCTCTATCAGGAGGCCTCCCTTCCTTCCGCTGCTAGAGGTCACTATCTTCCCCATGACCTCCAGCTTCATCAGCGCCTTCTCCATCTCCGAGAGCGAGAGGTCCTGGACCTTCGATGAGAGCTCCTCGTATAGCTCCTGATCATCCATCTGCTTCCTCTCCTTCAGCACCTCATATATCAAGTGAGTCAGCGGTAGGTTCCTGGGCACTCAACCCACCCTGCTCACCATGTCGAGCTCGACGCTGCTAACCCCTTCCATCCCCTCGAGTATGTTTGATATCTCGTCCGTTATCCCGTCCTCCTCCGGGGCCGTAACCCTAACGGTGATGGAGACTATTCCGAACCCTATCGGATTGACCTCATGACCCTCCAGCCTGAAGCCCCTCCCCTCCAGCTCGCCCCTCATCCTCTCCAGCACCTCACCCTCCTCCAGCGTGCCGTCAAGGAGGATCCTATAGATCGCGAGTATCCTGGCCATCCGAATCACCTCACGGGCCCGTGAAACCGCAGTTCGGACATGTGTACTCATTGGACTGTTTCCTGCATACACCGCACCTCACTATCACCGCTTCTCCGCAGTTGGGGCACCTAAATGCGACCACCCCCCTCTCGTACGTCACCTTCCTGCCGCAGGAGGTGCAGAATATCTCCCGATCCAGGGGTAGCAGTGTGAGCACCAGCCTTTCCTTGGACACCGTATCACCTCCCCAACCCCGGGGCAGGTCAATTTAAAGGTTCTTGACCCTATCGCTCAGCCTCACCACATAGGTCTTCCCATACTTCTCCCTCGCCAATATCCCCCTATCGGAGAGTTCAGCGATCATCCTGCTTATCTTGGGCTTCGAGAATCCCGTGAGCTCTGGAAGCTCCTCCTGGAGCACCTCCCCTTTTTCCCTCACGATCTCAACCAATCTCCTCTCATCCAATGTCAGGAACTCCTCCAGCTCCTCCCTCTCCCTCCTCCTCAACCTGCCGAGCATTATGGTCACGAGGGAGCCGGAGATGAATCCTGTTAGGATCGGGATCGGGCTTGAGAGCTCCCTGAGCAGTGAGGGGATTACAGAGTAAGGGGATTCCGGGGATCCGGAGCTCACGTTCAGCTCTGAGATGAACTCAACAGAATAGCCGCTCATCCTGAGGGATTCAGCGTCCTCAGGGTTTAGACTATTTCCAACGATGACCAGGGATTTGACGTACCTGAGCTGATCCCTCAGGGCATCGTAGAAGCCCTCAGGGGGCCTCCCTCCCTTCGTGTATATGACCGGAGCCCCCCTGTCCACGGCGACGCTGAGGGCAGCCAGGTAGTAGGACGAGTTGAACCCATCAACCAGCACGAGCGACTCGCAGTCCCTCCAGTAGTTTATCACCAGGTATAGGGATGTGTCCAACCTCGTCGCTCCCCCCACCCTCTTGACGGTGATCCCCATTCTCTCCAGCCTCCCCTCGAACTCCGCCGGAACGGCATTAGGGGAGCCCACTATCAGTATGGAGATTCCCCGCTTGAAGCTGGAGAGTCCGGAAACCAACCTCAGGACCTCCTCCTCATTCTCAGGGGTTAGCTGCACTATCCAGGATCCGTGCGTCATGCCGTATGACATGGCAACCACCCAATCCGTGTATATATCCCCCCTGACGATGACGGCATCGAAGGGCGGCCCGCACCTCACCTGGAGAGCGATCGAGGGGATCAGGACCAAAAACAGCAGGAGTAAAGCGGGCCCGGCGGGACTTGAACCCGCGACCTTCGGCTCCGCAGGCCGACGCTCTGATCCTTGCTGAGCTACGGGCCCGCTCAGCATCACTCCCTCACCTAATAAATGCCACCATCACTTCCTCACTAGCTTGGACTTCTTCAACCTGAGGTTCGTGCTCCTGCATCTCCTGCATTTGGTGGCGGATATCGGATTCCTAGCCCCGCATTTCCTGCATATCTTGAAGTTGAGTAGGGCCTTGGCCGCTACACTCCTCTTGAAAGGATCCTCTATTGGCATTCCCGGTCCCCGGCTCAGGTGGGCTAAAGGTAAATAAAGCTTCACCCCCCGTTACCGGGATGAACTCGGAGCTGAGGGAGAGGGTGCTCAGGGAGCTCAGCAAGGATGAGGTGCTTCACGTCAGGGAAATACTGAACAGATTGAATGTCCCGATATCCGCTTTGAGGCAAGTTTTGAACGAGATGGTTGAGGAGGGGCTTCTTGAGAGGTTCTCCCATGGGGGATACACCTTTTATCGCATAACCGCCGAGGGGAGGAGTCACCTCGCGGGAGGTGCCTCCCAGGGAGCCTCGAGCGAGGCGCCGGATGATGAGCCCTCGAGTTAGCAGCCCTCCGATGCCGCTCAGACCATCCGTTGAGTTCACCGCTTCCTCAGGACTCTTCCTATGAGAGGGGCCACATCGAATGGGGTCTTCGCCACGGGAACCCCCGCTTCGGCGAACGCCCTCTCCTTGCTCTCTACAGTTCCCTGACCAGCCGTTATTATGGCCCCAGCGTGTCCCATCTTCTTGCCAGGTGGGGCGGTCCTGCCGGCTACATAAGCGACCACGGGCTTCGGGTAGTTGCTCTCCATTATGTACCTAGCGGCCCTCTCCTCCGCATCCCCCCCTATCTCACCCACTATAACGACAGCATCCGTCTCAGGATCCTCCTTGAACAGCTCTAAGACCTCTATGAAGTTCAAACCTGTTATGGGATCTCCCCCTATCCCTACAGTAGTGCTCGAGCCGTAGCCCGCCTCCTTAAGTGAGAGTGAGATCTCATATGTCAGGGTGCCGCTCCTCGAGACTATACCTATGTTACCGGGCGCGAATGAGTCAGCCGGCATTATCCCTATCTTAACCTTCCCTGGAGCTATTATCCCGGGACAGTTCGGTCCTATTATCACTGTACCCATGCTCCTGGCGTAGTTCACGAACTTCGCGGTATCGTGAACGGGTATCCCCTCGGTTATCACCACTACCAGGGGGATCCCGTTGTCGACGGCCTCTATCACAGCATCCATCGCGAAAGGAGCCGGCACGAAAACTATGGAGGCGTCTATCGGTCCCTTCTCCCTGACGGCCTCCTCCACAGAGTCGAAGACGGGGACCCCGTGAACGCTGGAACCAGCCCTCCCGGGGGTGACCCCCGCCACTATCTTGGTCCCGTAATCCAGCATGAGCTTCGTGTGTATCGTTCCCTGCCTCCCAGTTATCCCTTGGACCAGGACCCTCATTCCCTCCCTGACGAGTATCGCCATGCGTTCACCTCGGGTGGACGGATCAAAAAATATTAAAAAATATTCTAATGTTGCACCCCTGATGCGTCATGAGGCTCCTAGAGTACGAATCAAAGGAGGCTTTCTCATCGAAGGGAATCCCGATTCCAAGGGGAATTCTGGTGAGGAGTCCAGAGGAGGCATCCTCGGCCGTTAGGAGCTTGGGAGGAAGTGGCGTCCTGAAGATACAGATACCGCATGGACAGAGAGGGAAGGCCGGTGGGATAAGGATAGCTAGATCACCAGAGGAAGCCGAGAAGATAGCTGAGGAGCTCTTCTCGAGGAGTTTCTATGGATATGAGGTAAGCTCCTTGCTCGTAGAGGAACCAATCGACGTGGTCACCGAGATATACGTTGGAGCGATAATTGACAGAAACGCCAGGGGGATGACTTTCATAACGACCCCCTACGGGGGTATGGACGTCGAGGAGGTAGCTGCCAGGCACCCGGAGTCAATAGAGAGGAGAACGGTGAACCCCCTCATAGGGATGAGGAGCCACATAGCCAGGGCTCTCGCGAGGAACGCATCGAAGAACGTCCCAGATAAGATGAGTGAGATAGAGAGAATCATATTTTCCATGTGGGAGGTGGCCGTGGAGTACGATGCCTTGATGCTGGAGATAAACCCGCTGGCCCTTACCAGGGACGGGAGGTTGCTGGCCCTGGATGCCAGAATAGAGGTCGATGACAACTCCCTTTTCAGGCATAAGGAACTCGAGAAGAGGTATTACTCCTCGGAGAACCCCAGGGAGAACGAGGCCAGGAGGAGGGATATAGCCTACGTCGAGCTTGACGGCGACATAGGGACGATGGCCAACGGGGCTGGCTTGGCCATGGCAACCATGGACCTGGTTCACACGTTCGGGGGTAGGCCGGCCAACTTCTGCGATGTGGGAGGGGGCGCCTCAGCTGACAGGGTGGCCGGAGCTCTGGAGATCATAGTCTCCAATCCGAGGGTCAAGGTGGTCCTCATAAACGCGCTATGCGGTATCACCAGCGCCCTGGAGGTCGCCATGGGGGTCAGATCAGTGAGGGAGAGGGGACTCCTGAGGGTCCCCGTTGTGGTCAGGATGAGCGGAAATCAGGCCGATGAAGGGAAGAGAGTCCTCGAGGAGATCGGAATAAAGGCCACGGAGTCGGCCGAGGAGGCAGTCAGCTACGCGGTGAGGCTCGCCCAGGGGGCGTAACATTTTTTAGTCAATGAGTGGATCGTCGGTGAGGGGCCCGTAGCTCAGAATGGTAGAGCACCCGGCTCTTAACCGGGGGGTCGGGGGTTCGAAGCCCCCCGGGCCCGCTGAGGATTGAATTGAAGCCTGAGTCCTCTCCCCTCAACGAGCCCCATTGAAGGTTTTTAATCAGATTCCCTGATGCTGCATGAGAAAGGGCCTTGGTTTAAATTTTAGTAGCCCCGCCCGGATTCGAACCGGGGTCTCCGGGTCCAGAGCCCGGCGTGCTTGGCCACTACACCACGGGGCTTCCCCGGTAGAAGGGCCTCATAGGTTATAAATTTTCCCATGGCGAGCCCGCTCCTCGGATCCAGTGATGCCGAGCTAAGGCGAAAGAGCCAGTCTCATCTCCCTTATCTTGGCCACCAGGTTCCCTCCTTCCTCGAAGTGAGTCCCGACAACTATCACGTTGGCTCCAGCCATTGCTCTCTCCCTCGCCATCTCGGGGGACCTTATTCCGCCCCCCACTATTATGCCGAGCCGCGTTCCCTCCCTCACTAGCCTCACCATCTCGGGGGGTACGGGCGCCTCGGCGCCGCTGCCCGCCTCCAAGTAGACCCACCTCATCCCCAGCATCTCGGCCGCCAAGGCGTAGGCTAGGGCTATCTCCGGCCTGTCCCTGGGTATGGGGTTGGCCGCGCCCACCCAGCCGGCCGCGCTCCTATGACCGGGTTCCACTATGAGGTAGGCCGTCGGTATCGCCTCCAGCCCCATCCTCCTTATGGGTATGGCCGCCAGGGCCTGGGCCTGGATTATCCAATATGGATTCGCTGAGTTCAGGAGTGACATGAAGAGTATCGCATCGGCGTGCGGGGATACTCCATCGACGTTACCGGGGAAAAGTATCACGGGTAGTTTCGACTCCTCCTTAACCCCCATGATAACATCATTAAGCCCGAAACCAGCCCCTATAGATCCTCCGACGAATATGAGGTCCGCTCCACCTTCGGCAGCGGCTCTAGCGAATCTCCTAGCTTCATCGCCTCCCACCTTGGCGGGATCTATGAGAACGGCCAACAGGGACCTCTCTGCGGACTCCCTCCTCATGCGCTCCTCTAGGCTCATCCCCGAACCTCACCGGGGAAAGATATAAATTGAATCCGATCAGGGTTGAGCCGATTTGAAGGGCAAGGTGAGGGTGCTAGCGGTCGATGACACTCCCTTCGAGAGGGGGAGGGATACCAGGGCCTTCCTGATAGGATTGATGTTCAGGGATCTTACTCTGGAGCACGCGATCAGGGAGACGATCCATGTGGATGGGGACGACTCAACAGAGGCCCTGGTGAGGATCGTGATGAGCCCCAAGATAAAGGGGGAGGTCAAGCTTGTGATGACTCATGGCACAACGTTCGCCGGCCTCAACGTGCTGGATATGCTCCGCTTTCACGAAGAGACGGGCGTTCCACTCATAGCGATCACATCGAGGATGCCAACGGAGGAGATAGAGAGGGCGATCGAATCGGCGGGTCTGCACGAGAAGCTCACGATAGTCAGGAGGAACCCTCCCTACCGGGCGCTCAGGACCCCTAGGGGCCTCTGTTACTACTCCTCGATAGGTCTGAGCGAGAGGGAGGCTGGGGAAATGATCCTGAGATATTCACTGGAATCGAAGTTGCCTGAGCAGCTCAGGATAGTCGACATAGTCGCTAGGCTCTTCCAGGGGATCTAGCGATCCCCTAGGAGTGGAGGGTTCTCACGATAGCTACTGAACCATCAGCAAAGATCGGCCGAAAATTTTTATTTCCACCCCGAGCCCTGCAGCCGGAGGGAATAAAGCTTGTCGGAGAGGGATCCCAAGCTCAGGGAAAAGCACTGGTCCCCCGAGATGGAGTTGGAGATTCAGAGGATTTGGAGTGAGGAGGGTCTCTACAGGTTCGATCTCAACTCCGAGAGGCCCAAGTTCTCCATAGATACCCCTCCTCCCTACGCTAGCGGGAAGTGGCACGTGGCAGCCGCCATACACTACTCGCAGATAGACATGATAGCTAGGACGATGAGGATGATGGGCTATGAGGTTTACTTCCCGCTGGGCATAGACAGGAACGGGCTTCCGGTGGAGGTGGAGACGGAGAAGAGGTACGGGATAAGGATGTTCGAGTACCCAAGGGAGGAGTTCATAAGACTTTGCAGGGAGTTCTTGGACGAGGCCGAGAGGGATATAGTAGCGATATGCAGGAGACTGGGGATCAGCTTCACTACTGAGGAGCACTTCCAGACGGACAGCGACCTCTGGAGAGCCGTCACCCAGGCCACCTTCATAGATGTCTGGAACAAGGGGTACGTGTACGAGGATTACAGGCCGAACGTTTACTGTCCGAGGTGCAGGACAACTTTGGCGGATGCCGAGGTCGAGTACATGGAGCTCCAGACGGAGCTCGTCTACATAAGGTTCGGAGTGGAGGGGAGCGATGAGCACGTCACGATAGCCACGACAAGACCTGAGCTTCTTCCAGCCTGCAGGGCCGTGATATACAACCCCAGTGACTCAAGATATCAGTGGCTCAGTGGGAGAAGGCTCATCACCCCACTGGGCGATCGCGTCCCGGTGTTCGAGCATCCATACGCCGACCCTGAGTTCGGAACCGGTCTCGTGATGGTGTGCTCTTACGGGGACAAGGTTGACGTGCAGCTCTTCAGGGAGCTAGGGCTGGAGCCAAGGATAGTGGTGAACGAGGACGGGACGATGAACGAGTCGGCCGGTGAGTACGCGGGCCTCACCATAAGGGAGGCCAGAGGGAGGATTCTGGAGGATCTGAGGAGGGAGGGGCTGCTGGAAAGGGTTGAGGTCATCTCGCACAGGACCCCCGTCTGCTGGAGGTGCAAGACCCCGCTGGAGATAATACCGATGAGGGAGTACTACCTGAAGCAATTGGAGTTCGTGAAGGATCTGGAGAAGTACTTGGGGACCGTCAGATTCCACCCGGAATGGTCAGTCAACTACTGGAGGGATTGGTTGAGATCGATAAGCTCGGACTGGCCTATATCTAGGAGGAGGTATTACGCCACCGAGATACCGATCTGGTACTGCAAGGGATGCGGAAAGCCTGTTCTGCCTCCCCCGGGGAGGTACTACAGGCCCTGGAAGGAGGATCCTCCCTTCAATGAATGCCCCCACTGCGGCTCCTCGGAGGGCTTCGAGGGGGAGGTCAGGGTCTTCGACACGTGGTTCGACTCCTCGATATCACCCCTGGTCTACAACGGCTACCTCTGGAACCGGGAGATGTTCGAGAAGCTTGGTCCGAGCGATCTGAGGCCGCAGGGTAAGGACATCGTTAGGACTTGGCTCCACTACACGTTCTTGAGGGTTCATCAGCTGCTCGGGAGGCAGGCTTTCAGGCACGTCTGGCTTTCTGGGATGGGGCTGGACGCTCAGGGGAGGGCCATGCATAAGAGCTTGGGGAACGTCATCTACCCCTGGCCCCTCTTCGAGAAGTACGGAGCTGATGCCGTGAGGTTCTTCGGGGCCGCCGAGGCTCACCATGGGTCCGACCTTAGGATATCCGAGAGGAAGATCGAAGGAGCTTATAAGTTCCTTCAGAAGCTCTGGAACGTCGCCAGGTTCGTTTCCCATTTCGAGGAGCCTGATGGGAGGGTAGAGCTTCAGCCCTCCGATCTCTGGATACTGGGGAGGTTGAACAAGGCCATAGAGAGGGCCTTGAACGGTTACAGGAACTTCGACTTCTTCGATCCGGCCAACGAGGTGAGGACATTCGTCTGGGAGGTTTTCGCACCTCATTACATAGAGATGGTGAAGGAGAGAGCTTATGGGATAGGATTCAGTGATTCAGAGAGGGACGCAGCTAGGTGGACCCTCCATCACATCCTAAGGGTCGTGCTTAGGTTAGCAGCACCGATAATACCCCATATAACAGATTACATATGGAGGCGAATTTACGGGGGCTCCGTTCACCTCCAGAGCCTGCCTGAGGTCGAGACAGAGTATGAGAGTGATTACGCGAAGCTCGGAGATGCCATAATGGAGTTCAACAGCAGCGTCTGGAGGATGAGGAAGGAGAAGAATCTGAGTATGAGAGAGCCCATAAGGGTAGAGATACCAGAGGAGCTCTCCCCGTTCAAAGCGGATCTCGTGAGACTTCACAGGATATTAAGTTAGAGGATGCGCCGGGGGTGGGATTTGAACCCACGAGGCCCGTAGGCCACCGGATCTCGAGTCCGGCCCCTTTCTTAGCCGGGCTCGGCCCTCTGGCTAGGGTACCCCGGCACCGGATAATCGGGCCGTAACCCCTATAAATCTTTGGTGAGCGGGTATGCAGGCCGTGATCGTGGTCGGGACGGCTGGCTCCGGCAAGACCACATTCACAGCTAACTTCTCGAGCTGGTTGGCCAGCAGGATCCCACTGAAGGTTTGTCCGGTGAACTTGGATCCCGGGGCTTCCTCCCTCCCGTACGATCCATCGTACGACGTGAGGGAGCTCGTCGATGTGAGTCGCCTGATGAGGGAGGAGGGCCTGGGTCCAAATGGGGCGATGGTGAGAGCTGCCGAGCTCATGGTTGAGCTCTCGGAGGGGATAGTTTCCTCACTCCTCTCCCTGAACTGCGAATACCTCATAATAGACACGCCCGGCCAGATGGAGATATTCGCCTTCAGACCCACTGGGAGATCCCTGTGTGAGAGATTATCAAGTGGATTGAGGCTCCTCTCAGTATATCTTGGGGATTACGATCCGAGCAGGGAGGTGGAGGATCTTCTCTCATCAGCCCTGCTGGCCAAGATACTCGAGCTCAAGCTCGGGGTCAAGGTGATCCCCCTCCTGAACAAATCGGACCTCTGGGAGGGGAAGAATGCCGAGAGGGTTTGGGGTGCCGTTATGAGGGGGGAGGCCCTCCGCATCGAGGGGGGCAGCACCTACACGGACGCACTCAGCGAGCTTCTCAGGGCCGTCTCCTCATTCAGATCCCCGATCAGGGTCATAGCGATCTCCGCTAAGTACGGCAGGGGATTCGAAGAGGTTTTCGATGCGATGAACGAGGTGTGGTGCTCTTGTGGAGATCTCACTTAGCCGGGGTTGACCTCTCAGTCGTCAGGAAGTCCTCTATCGCCTTCATCGAGGGTTGCATAAGGTTGGAGAGGATCCCCAGGGGTGATCTGGTGAAGTTCCTCTCCTCATTCGATCTGGTGATCGTGGATGCCCCTCTATCCAGAGCGAGGGATGGTGTCTACAGGGATTTCGAGAGAGTCCTCCTGGCCAGGGGGTTCAGGCTCCTGCCCCTCAACATGGGCTCGATGATCAAGTTGACCGAGCTGGGGTGCGAGCTGAGGAGGGAGCTGGAGGGCCTGGGGGTTACACTCTACGAGACCCATCCCAAGACGGCCAGGGCAATAATGGGCCTCAGCGAGTCAGAGCTCGTCGCCCTCATGTCCAAGTACTCCTTCTGCCCGGGTCCCAAGAGCAGAGATGATGTGGATGCGCTCACCTGCCTGGCGGTCGGGATGCTCCACGTTAGGGGATTGACCGAGGTGATAGAGGGCTCCGAAGGCTTATTTCTGCTCCCGCTTCCCCACTCCAGACCATGATTATTTTTAGTGTGATGGTGAGGTGCGTGGATGGATGGGTGCGGAGCTCGAGGTGCTCAGGAGGGCGCTTAGGAGAGGGATCAACCTGTCCCCCGAGGCCCTTAGCTTCCTTTCCAGCAGAGGGGGAGATGAGCTGGACACCTTGCTCGATCACCTCCCCGATAAGGTGGTCCTGGGCCTGGAGGACGTACTGACTCTCCTCAGGGAGGGCGAGGGACGGGGGATCGGCCAGGAGGAGCTGTCCGTGCTTCTCAGACCATCGGATCTTGGGGTTTCAGGCGCCCCTGAGGAATTCGTGAGGTTCATCAGGTTCAGATTCGAGAAGCTGAGATCCATGCTCCTCAAGAGGATCGATTTGGAGCCCATACCTATAGTCGAGCTCAGGACCTCCACCAGCAGGAACGGGGACAACCTGGTCATAGTGGGGATGGTGCTGGACAAGGGTATGATGAAGGATCGCTCGATCCGCATGACGGTCGAGGATGAGACGGGCTCCATCATGGTGGTCTTCAGGAGGGACAGCAGGTTTTGGGAGGTCGCGGATAGAGTGCCAGTGGACAGTGTTATAGCCATCAGGGGGACATATGTGAACGGTAAGATCATCGCGGAGAGTCTGATGCTCCCTGAGATCTCAGAGGAGGAGGTCAGGCCCGGATCCCACGAGGGTAGGGCTGCGCTCGTGAGCGATGTCCACGTGGGGAGTAAGTACTTCAACGAGAGGGCCTTCAATAAATTCATCAGGTGGCTCAGAAGCGATGAGGCCAGGGACGTCAGGTACCTGGTGATTTGCGGGGACCTGGTCGATGGTATAGGAGTTTACCCGAACCAGGAGGAGGAGTTGAGGATAGCTGACGTTCACAAGCAGTTCGAGTACGCTGGCAGGATTCTCTCCGGGGTTCCCAGTCACATAAAGATAATATATGCGCCGGGAAATCACGAACCGGTCAGGCAGGCCGAACCTCAGCCAGAGGTCCCCGACGAGTACCTGGAGGTCCTGATGGATGCCAATCCCAATGTGACACCCCTCCCGAACCCATCCGTCGTGGGATTGGGAGGAGTCAGGATCATGCTGTACCACGGCAGGAGCCTCAACGCGGTAATGAAGCACATCCCGGGACTGCAGCCGGTGACCCCGAGCACCGTCGTTGAGGCTATGTCTTGGATGCTCAAGCTGAGGAACCTGGCCCCCATTTACGGGGAGCATCCCATCTCCCCGGAGGATAGGGATTGGCTCCTGCTGGAGGAGGTCCCGAACGTCCTACACACTGGTCATGTGCACGTCTACGGGGTGGGAGAGTACAAGGGTGTCAAGCTCATCAACTCCGGGACGTTTGAGAATGAGACACCGTATATAAGGAGCTTGGGGATAGAGGTGACCGTGGGAAGGGTCGTCGTCTTGGACCTAAAAAATTTGAGCGTGGAGGTGATGGACTTCTCCTAAACCTTAACTCCCATCTGGCCCAGCAGTGACTTCATCTGCCTGGGCGGTAGGGTCATCCTCTCGACGACCTTCGTGTTCCCCCTGGCCCCTCCGTAATCTATCCTGAGCTCTATGAGGCCCAGCGATTCCAGCTCCCTGAGTATGCCTGAGACCCTCCTCATCGTGAGCGGTCTCACCCCGTAGTTCTGAGCCTTCTTACTGTAGATCGCGTATATCACGCCAGTGCCTGGTCTCATGTTCGGTTTCTCGAGTATATCCGTTATGGCTGCCAATATGAGCCTGTGATGCAGTGGGAGTGTTCTTATCGTGACGGAAATCTCCTCCTCACTCACGCAACCCAATGCTCTCTCCGCATACTCCACCGTTAGCTTCTCAGCCCCCTCATCCTCGGCCAGCTCTGCAGCCATCCTCAGGACATCTATGGCTCTTCTCGCATCACCCGACTCCTGGGCCACCTTGGAGGCGATGAAGTGCAGGGCCTCATCCTCCCAGGTGCCCAACTTCAATCCCAGGTCTGCTCTCTGCCTGAGGATGCTGTAGAGTTGGGGCTGAGTGTAGGGCGGGAAGTGTATCCTCAGGGGTTCGAAGCTGCTCCTCTCCCTGGGATCCAGTCTCTCCAGGAAGTCAAGTGTGTTGCTTATCACGACCATACTTATGCTGAGATCTCTCCTCAGCTCATAGTTCAACCTGGAGAGTGAGTAGAGTATCCTCCCCCCGTCCCTCCTCACCAGCAGGTCGACCTCATCCAAGATGACGACGAGGCGGGAGTTGGAGGATGAGTATGCCTCCATGAACTTGTCCCAGAGGACGTCGAAGGGATAACCGGAGGGAGGGACCAGCACCCCCAGGGCCCTGTTGAGCTGGTACATCACCCTATAGGATGTCGTTGCCTGGCTGCAGTTAATGTAGATGAATTTTGCCCTCAAATTCGGATATTCCTGCTTATACTTGGCCGTGACGTTCTTAGCAACTGCCGTTTTTCCGGTACCAGGCTTTCCTATGAAGGCTATATCGTTGGGCGGCTGATCGGCGAGCAGGTCGGACAGCGCCCTAGTGAACTGGAATATCTGCTCCTCCCTCCCCGGGAGTGTATCAGGAATGAATGAATCCCTGAGGACTCGTTTATCCTTTATTATTGAGAAGGTCGTATAGGAGACATCGTAGAAGATACTATTATTTGCAGGCATATCACCGCTTCCCCTCCGCCCCGACCTGAATAACTAAGCCATCCACTCCACCTTTAAACTTGATGTCCTTTTAAAGGGTTCTTCATGAAAGTATCATATCACATTGGAAGAATGATATTATGTTTATGATGACGTCTTGGTGATACACTTCAACTCCATCATCTCCGGTCCCCCCCGCAGACCGCACTACTTCCACTCCTTCACATCCGCTCAATAAGACTCCGAGTTGAAATGATACTTCTTCAACTCCACCGGGTAATTAGCGGAACTGAAGGAGTGGAAGACCAACGGGGAGTGTGGACATGTAAACCCCCAAGACCAGCAGTGAGAGGGAGTACACCACAGCCAGTACATCCGCTAACTTAACCTCATAAACGACATAGCTTGTCCTCCTCAATCCGGAACCGAAGCATCTGCTCTCCAGAGCCTCAGCCAGCTGCTGGGCCCTCCTGATGGCTATGACTATCAGAGGGATAAGCACCGGTATCAGGCTCTTGGCCCTCCTCACGAGGCTGCCCCTCTCGATCTCATACCCTCTGCTCGCCTGGGACGAGAGTATGTTCATGAAGTCGTCGGCCAGGACCGGGATGAACCTCAGGGCTATTATGAAGGAGAAAGAGATGGAGGTCGGCACCCTGAGCTTCGCCAGAAGATCGCCTATTTCCGACGGACTTGATCCATTCATGAATATCGCTGAGGCTATTATCATCGCTAAGAGCCTCATCACCATCGCAGCACTGAAAAAGATGTTACCTGTGGTCGCATAGTTCAAGATCAAGAGTAGCAGGATGAAGAGGATCGATGCCCTCAGGGACCTCAGCACCCTCCTACCGGACCTCGACATCACCACCAGAGGCACTTGAGCGGCCACTGATAATACCTGCAGCACGATGCTGGGCGAGATCAGGGGGAGGATCAAGAAAGTCAGGAAAAGTATGAATTTGGAGGTGGGGTTCAGCTTGGAGTAGGGGGTCTCCCCGGCGTACGTTCTGAATATCTCAAACATTCCCAATGGATCGAACATCTAAGCACCTCCCACACAGGCGTTCGATCAGGTAGGGAACTGGAGGAATGAGCTGGCTCATGACCAACCCCCTGAGATCGGAGAACACCTCACCAGGTGTCCCCTTCCTGTAAACAGATCCCCTGTTGAGTACCACCACCTCATCCGGGTCCAGTTCGCTCAACCAATCCAGGTCATGCGTCACCACTATTATGCCCCTCCCCTCACTTCTCAGGTCCCTCAGTATCTTGGTGAGGGAGTCCTTGGAGAGCGCGTCTTGCCCTATCGTGGGTTCATCCAACGCCAGGAATGAGGGTCTCATCGCTAGTATGCATGCTATGGAGAGTCTCTTCATCTCCCCACCGCTGAGGGACCAAGGACTCCTCTTCCTGACCTCCCAGAGTCCCACCTCCTCCAAGCTCGACCTCGCTGACTCAGAAACCTCACTTTCACTCATACCGATGGATCTGGGCCCGAAAGAAACCTCCTCCTCCACGGTCTCCGAGAAGAACATGTGCTCCGGGTTCTGAAAAACCAACCCAACCTTCCTAGCCAGCTGGGCCACACTAGCGTCTCTAGTGTCAACACCATCGACCAAGACCCTCCCCCTCATCTCACCCCTGTAGAAGTGGGGTATGAGCCCGTTCATCATCCTCAGCAGGGTCGACTTCCCGGAGCCGTTGGGCCCCACTACCCCATAGATCCTCCCCCTATCGAACTCGATGGAGACATCTTTTATAGCAAAACGATCAGTTCCTTCATATCTGAAGCTAGCGTTCTCTATCTTTATCAAAGAATTCACCTCACCATGGCCCTGAAGAGCTCACCGACGGTCAGGGGCCTCCTGGCGCTGACGCCCCTGCTCTTCGCGTACCTCACAACACCTGGGTCCCTAACACCGAAGACCTGAAGGTCTTTACAATATAACGCATCCCTTGGATCGCTCTCAATCACTATCCTACCGTCATGGACGACTATGAACCTGTTGGATGCTGGGGCGAAGAGGTCCAGCCTGTGCTCAGCCACCACCACGGTGACACCGTCCCTGTTCAACTCCTTTAGGGCCCTAACTATCCTAGCTGCGCTGTAGGGATCCAGCTCGCTCGTCGGTTCATCCAAGGCTATCACCTCCGGTTTCATGGCGATTAGCGAAGCTATCGACACCAGCTGCTTCTCGCCACCGCTCAACTCATAGGTGGATCTCCTCCTCAGGTGCTCTATCCTCAGCTTGGAGAGGGCATAGTCCACCCTCCTCACTATCTCCTCCCTAGGCAGCCCTAGGTTCTCTAGGCCGAAAGCTATTTCCCTATCAACCCTGAGAGTCACCACCTGATTATCCGGGTTCTGAAAAACCAACCCAACCTTCCTAGCCAGCTGGGCCACACTAGCGTCTCTAGTGTCAACACCATCGACCAAGACCCTCCCCCTCATCTCACCCCTGTAGAAGTGGGGTATGAGCCCGTTCATCATCCTCAGCAGGGTCGACTTCCCGGAGCCACTCATCCCGGCTATGAGAACGAAATCCCCCCTTCTAATCTCCAGATAAACATCCCTGATGGCGTAGGAGTCGTTCCCCTCGTACCTGAAGCTGACGCCCTCGAATATCACCAGCGCACTCACAGGCATGATCTGTCAAAAAAGATTATAATAGCATGTGCCCGCCCACCCTGGGGGTTCAATGTCGAGTAGGAGATCGCGCAGGAAGGCCGGGACGAAGAGTTGGTACAATGTTTATGCGGTCGATGTGTTCCCGGGGCAGTGGATAGGAGAGACCCTGGCCGACGATCCTGAGAACCTGATCGGTAGGAACGTTGAGGTGGTCGTCAGGGACATAACAGGGGATTTCATGCATGAGAAGTACAAGCTCTGGTTCAAGATATTCAAGGTAGATGGGAACAGGGCCCACGCCAGGTTCATCAAGGAGATGCTGAACAAGGACTACCTGAGGTCCATAGTTCAGAGGAGGAGCTCGAGGATAGATATACAATCAGAGGAGACGGCCAAGGATGGGAACTACGTGAGATTGTTCACGCTGATAATAACGCTAACTAGGATAAGGAGCAGCCAGAAGCATGCGATAAGGAAGGAGGTGGACAGGTATGTCAGGGGCGTGATTCAGAACTACACGGTTGAGGACCTCGTTAGATCCTTCATATTCGGGAACCCCCTTCCCGTCACGTCCGAGATACAGAGGATAGCCTCTAAGGTGGCCCCAGTGAAGTACGTAGAGCTCAGGAAGATGGTCCTGCTCAAGCCGATTGAGATTAGAGAGGCCGAGGGGGAGATTGAAAGCAGCCCTTCTAGCGGCGGGTAAGGGAAACAGGCTAAGGCCCGCAACTGACTACATACCAAAACCCTTGCTTCCCATAGCATGCTCGACCCTTCTCGAGAGCAATCTACTTCAGGTTAGACGGTTCGGAGAGGTTTACGTCGTTGTCTGCCACAAGAAGGAGCTCTTCAGGGAGTACGAGACGAGATACGACCTGAGGCTCGTGGATCAAGGTGAGCCCCTCGGGACGGGTCACGCCGTCCTGAAGTTGGCTGATCTCGTGAAGGAGGATCTGCTGTTAGTTTACTCGGATGTCTACCTTCCCCCCGGGTTTCTCGATGTCATGCTGGCTGAGAAGGACAGATACGACCATCTGGTCGCCGTATCCCCTGTTGAGAGGCCCTGGGAGTTCGGGGTCGTCAGGAGGGATGGTCCCCTGCTCAAAGGAATAGTGGAGAAACCGAGGAAGGGGGAGGAACCCTCCAACCTCGTGGTGGCAGGTGCCTTCGTGCTCTCGCAGTCCATATTCGATGTCCTGAGGAGGCTGGGGCCCTCCCCTAGGGGTGAGGTTGAGCTCACCTCCGCGTTGACCGAGGCGGCCAAGAGGGGAGAGAGGGTCGGGGTGATTGAGGTCAAGCCCTGGGTGGATGCCGGGAGGAGGGAGGACTTCCTGAAGGCCCAAGAACTCCTGCTCAGGGACCTCCTGTCCGGGCTCAGGGAGATTCCTAGCGGGTTCAGGGTCGAGGGCTCTCTCATAATCGGCGAGCATGCATCGATATCGGAATCCAGGCTTGAGGGTCCATCATGCATAGACGCCGAGGTCGAGAGCTCAACGATAGGGCCCAACGTCTACCTGCAGGAGTCCAAGGTGATGAGATCGAGGGTCAGGGACTCCGTGGTGATGAGGGGCTCCCTCCTGCTCGGCTCCGAGGTGATCTCCTCGATAGTCTCCATGGGGGTGAGCATCTCGGATTCGAGGTTGCTGGGATCGATAACTCCCGCTAACGTGGAGATAATATGCAAAGAATTTAGCGAAAATGTCATCTAGTTGCAACTATTTTAACTATATCTCGGTGCTTGAGCACGTGATCCAGGGAGATCCTCATCCTGTTCCTGACATCCACCCCGTAGAGCGCCTTCCTTGCTATCTCGCTGTGGATCCTCTCGGCCAGGTCCAGCACAGTTCCCTCGGCTGGAAGCATTATGGCATCCGGAAGGATATTGCCATCTTTGTCGGAAAGCTTGACCTCATTCTCAACCGGAAAGACTACCTTCATCTTGAGCAAGTCGAATGAGGCCACCTCAAGGGTATCCTGAACCCCCGTCCCTCCGAACCTATCGAAGACCCTCTCCCTTATCACCCTCAAGGCCCTGGCTTGGGACTGCGTGAGCTTGCCCTCATCGACTACCTCGAAATCCCTATCACCAGGCTCATACCTAACCAAGCCCGATCTGGAGGCCTTTCTGAGTATGAGCTCAGCCTCCGCTGAGACAGGGATGACAGGCTCCCTCAAGGAACTCCTAAGCCTCTCTAAGTTGTTCTCAGAACCCGGAACATCTATCTTGTTTGCTGCAACGACGAAGGGCTTTCCCCTCCTCATGACCTCCTCGGAGAACCTCAGGAGCCCCTCAGGGCCCCAGTCCAGGGGAGATCCCCTGAGCGATAGTGCCTCGAGGCTCTCCCTTATCACCTCCCTCCCGATCTCGAGACCCGTCAATACCTCATGAAGCGCCTCGTCAGGAGGGACCCCGCTGAGGATCCTACCCCTTATCCTCCCCTTCGACCTCTCGATTATCGAAGCTATCCAGTGGGAGAACTCCTCCTTAACTATGCTGACGTCCTCGAGGGGGTCGTGCGTGAGGGGAGGGACTGGATTGCCCTCCGGATCCGTCGAGCCCGATGCATCAACAACTATTATGTTAACGCTGGCTCTCCTCAGGTCATCCAGGAACTTGTTCCCGAGTCCCCTACCCCTATGAGCTCCCCTTACCAGTCCAGCAACGTCAAGCAGCTTCACGGGAACGTACCTGTACCTCCCATTGCACCAACCGTACTTTGGCTGGCACCTCAGCCCGAACTCCGTGCATACGGAGGGGACTCTAACGTAGCCGATACCCTCATTCGGCTCTATCGTCACGAAAGGCCTGTTTTCCCTGGCTGCATCGACTAGAGTCGCCGCGGAGAAGAAGGTGGTTTTCCCCACGTTGGTCTTTCCGACCACCCCTATCAGCATCGACAGATCCCACGTGTCAAGCTTTAAAATGAGGGAGGTGGTGACCCCCAGAGGTGTCAAACTTGGTGATCGCCGGGAGGTACATGGAGAAGCTCGTCTGGAGGAGGAGGAAGGAGGATCCAGAGCTGGTGAAACTCTGGAGGGAGAGGCTGATCCTCTGGAGAAGGGAACCGGCTGTGGTCAGGATAGATAAACCCACGAGACCGGACAGGGCCAGGTCCCTGGGGTACAGGGCTAAGCAGGGATTCATAGTTGTGAGGGTTAGGGTCAGGAAGGGCGGAAGAAGGAAGGGAAGGCCCAGGAGTGGGAGAAAGCCAGCAGGTCTGGGAGTTCTCAAATTGACTCCGAAGAAGAGCATAAGGTGGATAGCTGAGGAGAGAGCCGCTAGAAAGTTCCCAAACCTGGAGGTCCTCAACTCGTATTACGTGGCGGAGGATGGGAAGTACTACTGGTACGAGGTCATAATGGTGGATCCGCATCACCCCGTCGTGGCCTCGGATCCCAGGGTGAACTGGATACTGAACCCCGCCAACAAGAGGAGGGTTTTCAGGGGGCTCACGAGCGCCGGGAAGAAAGCCAGGGGACTTAGATCGTCCAGGGGAATACCTGAGGTAGTCAAGAGGTTTAAGAGGAAGAGGAAGCTGAGAGCCTGAACGGTTGAAGAAGATGACCTATTTTACAGCCGAGATCTCAACGATGATTTATCCAACTGAGGTTGAGAGTAGGGTGAAAGAGCTCATTCTCTCGCTCTGTGGAGAGGGGTGCGAAATAAGGGAGGAGAGGTTCTCCAGTCACTACGGATACTCCTTCAGGGTCCTAACGTGCACGCTCTCCGGGGAGCCTGCTGAGAGCTTACTCAGGAGGATCATCTGCTCGCTTGACAGGTTCGACCTTATAAGCCTCTTGGAGAACCTCGACTCTCACGTGGAGGGAAGGAACCTCTACATCAGGCTCTCAAAGCAGGATCTGGCCCTGGGGAGATTCAAACTATACAGGGGGGATCCTGGAGGTTACCTCAGGTTGAGGTTCCTCCTCAGGATATCGGGCTCTGATCGAATAAGGGAAGAGATGATGAGAGTTGGTGAGGGTTGTACTCAGACATAATAGCTCCCAGGTCTGAGGAAGATGCCAGGAAGATGGCCGAGAGGGCCAGGTCCCTTGGCTACGGGATCTTGGGTATAGTAGGGGACGTGAGGGCTGAGGGCATCACTAACTTCAGGGTAACTTTGATAGAGAGGATAGATCCGGAGCTGAGGGGGAGGTTGAGGGGAAGGGCCGACCTCATCCTGGCCAGACCTGGGTCCTTGGAGGAGGCCAGGAGGCTCACCTTCAGCTCCCTGGTCGATGGGGTCATGGCCACCTACGACTCCGATAGGCCCAGAGTGGACTACATCAGCCTTAAGCAGCTCAAGAGGAACGAAGGAGCCTTAATAATACCTTTAACGCACCTAGTGAGGGAGATAAGCGGAAACTCGCTGAGCTTGAGATCCGTGGGCTTGGAGCTGAGGATGGCAATGAGGGCTGGCGTCTATCCGATCATCTGCAGCTTAGCATCTGAACCGCGCGAGCAGGTTCCACCCAGGCTGATGATATCCTTCGTAGAGTTTTTCTTCGATCTGAGAAGGGAAGAGGCGAAGAGGATGGTTAAGGACTTCCCGATCTACATGATAAGCAAGGAGAGGAAGCTGAAACTCAAGGGAAGGGAGGTCCTTTGAGGTTCGAGGTACCGGTGGACCTCAAGGAGAGGAGGAGGTACGTCTGCGTAAGGCACCCCGTGGGATACCAGCTATCCAAGAGGATCAGGGATGCCCTCATGAGGATCGGTGGAATCAAATGCTGCTCCTTCAGTAAATTCTCCATCATAAGCATCAAAAGCGGTTTCTCAATCATAAGAACAAATGAGAAATCCCTGAAGGCCATATTAACGGCTCTACTGATCCTAAAATACACGGAATGTGGTGAGATGGAGGTGCTCGGAATCTCAGGGAACATGAGAAAGGTGAAGGAGATTTGTCAGAGAATGGAGTGATCTGGCTTACTTCCATCATTCATATGACGTTATAAAGCCTCCCATCCCTGTAAAAGCATTCCGGCGGATTCATCATGCTCCCCAAGAGACTGGCCCTGATGGGGGGACTCGAGGGAAACTCTATTAAATCGTTGATGCTGGGGTTGAGTGAACTGGGGTGTTGAATGATGTTCCCTCAAGTGACCGGATACGATAGGGCCATAACCGTATTCAGCCCTGATGGGAGACTCCTGCAGGTGGAGTACGCTCTCTCAGCCACAAGGAGAACTCCATTGGCTATAGGGATGAAGTGCAAAGACGGGGTTGTCCTTCTGGCGATAAGGAAGTACATCTCCCCCCTGGCCACGCCACCCGAGAAGATATACAAGATAGATGAGCACATAGGGGCGATAGCCGCGGGGCTGGTGGGCGATGGCCTGGTCCTGATAGAGAGGGGAAGGATGGAGGCTCAGTACAACAGGCTGGTCTACGGGGAGCCGATAACCGTGAAGAATCTGGCCAAGAGGCTCGCCCTCTACAAGCAGCAGTTCACCCAGTATGCCGGTCTGAGGCCATTCGGCGTGATGATCATACTGGGAGGCATAGACGAGGGACCCGAGCTCTACGTCACGCATCCCGGAGGCGCTTACTACGACTACATGGCTTTCGCCGTCGGCAAGAACTCCGATAAGGTGAACGAGACGTTCAGACAGACATTTAAACCGGAATTCTCCCTCGAGGAATGCCTGAGCTACGCTGTGAAGATAGCCATGGAGTCCGAGGAGGAGGAGGTGAATGAGAACTACTTGGAGGTTGCTGTGATAGACACGACCACCAGGAGGTTCAGGGAGCTGTCCAAGGAGGAGATAGTGAAGTACGTGAGGATGGCGAGGGAGTGATTCCTCTTGCCGGAACCCGTCATAGCCAGGATCACCCGGGCGGGGAAGAAATTTGAGATATACGTTTACCCGGAAAAGGCCTATCAGTTCAGGGAAGGGAAGAGTGTGGATATAAAGAGTGTGCTAGCGGTTGAGGCGGTTTTCACGGATGCCAAGAAGTCGGAGATCGCTCCCACTTCCGATCTGAAGAGGTTCTTCGGGACGACCGATGTATACAGTGTGGCTGAGAGGATACTCAGGGAGGGAGAGGTTCAGCTGACCGCCGAGTACCGCAGGAGGCTGCAGGAGGAGAAGCTGAGGTGGATAATAAACTACATACACAAGAACTTCGTCGACCCCCAGACGAACCTACCCCATCCCCCCTCCAGAATAGAGAGGGCGATGAAGGAGGCCAAGGTGAAGATAGACCCCATGAAGGAGCCCGAGCAGCAGGTCAAGGAGGTGGTTGATCAATTGAGGAAGGTGCTTCCGCTAAAGACGGGTCAGGTTAAGATGGTGATCACAGTTCCCTCCTCCGCTTGGGCGAAGGCTAGAGCCCTTCTACTCGGACAGGGCAATATTCTTTCCGAGAAGTGGTCAGAGGACGGTGATAAGGTCACGTTCACGGTTGAGGTCCCCGTTGGTGCCCAGATGCTGCTTCTTGAGAGGATAGGTGAGATGGGAGGGCAGGCCAAAGTTGAGTGAGAGAGTGGTCTTAGTGAGGGATAGGGAGGTCGTCGTGCCAGGACAGCCCCTGGCCAAGGGGAGGTTCAGGCTGGGTAGGGAAGTTTACGTTGATGAGGCCGGAGTGATAAGATCCAAGAAGTTGGGATTGGCGGAGTTCAAGGATGACGAGGTTTCCGTGGTTCCTCTGGCCGGGGCTTACATGCCCAAGGAGGAGGACATAGTGATAGGCGTTGTGGTCAAGATAAGCGGGAGCACCATGCTGGTGGACATAAGGTCGCCCTATCAGGGAGCCATACCCATACCCAGGAGCAGGATCGCCGAGAGGGTGGACATGAGGAAGTACGATCTCAAGGTGGGTGACGTAATACTCGCGAAGGTCAGGTCCTTCGATGGGGCCTCCTCCCTCATACTCACAATAGACTCCGAGGGCCTGGGGAAGCTCGAAGGAGGATATCTGCTCGAGATAAACCCAGCGAAGGTGCCTAGGGTAATAGGGAAGAGGCAATCCATGCTGTCCATATTGAAGGAGAAGACTAGGAGCGAGATAATAGTGGCCAACAATGGGAGGGTCTGGGTGAAGCCTCCCTCAGTCAAGGAGCTGGTGGCCCTCGAGAAGGCCCTGAGGAAGATAGAGGAGGAGTCCCACGTGGCGGGGTTGAGCGACAGGGTCACATCCCTCCTATCCCAGGAACTCGCGTAGGTGATCGCGCATGCCCCTTTACTTTGAGAGGAGACCCGAGAGGTTGATAACAGAAGGGGGAGTCAGGACGGATGGAAGGCTCCCCTACGAGATGAGACCGATCAAGATGATGGTCGGCGTCTTGGAGAGAGCGGATGGCTCCGCCTTCATAGAGTGGGGAGGAAACAGGATACTGGCTGCGGTCTTCGGACCTAGGGAGGTCCATCCCAAGCACATGGTGCTCCCCGACAGGGCCCTGGTCAGGGCGAGGTACAACATGGCTCCATTCTCAACGCCTGAGAGGAGGAGGCCCGGACCTGACAGGAGGAGCATAGAGCTCTCAAAAGTCATAAGAGAAGCTCTGAAACCGGCTATATTCGTTGAAAACTATCCCGGAGCCGTAATAGACATATTCGTGGAGGTCCTGAGGTCCGATGCCGGCACTAGGGTGGCGGGGGTGAACGCCGCATCCCTGGCCCTGGCCAGCGCCGGAATAGCGATGAGAGGACTCGTGGCGGCATGCTCCATCGGCAGGGTAGGCGACTTCATAGTCGTGGACCCGAACCACGACGAGGACATGTGGGGAGACTCCGACATGCCTCTGGCCATGATGATGGAATCCGAGGAGATAACCCTGCTTCAGGCGGATGGCACGCTCACGGGGGACCAGTTCAGGGAGGCCCTCGACCTGGGTAGGAAGGCCATAAGGTTCATCTACGAGGTCCAGAAGGAGGCCCTGAAGAGACCCTATCAGATGGTTGAGAGGAGCGTCGGGAGGTTGGTGTGATGTTCGACCAGGAGATCCTGACCCACAATCTGATGAAGGATTACATAAGGGATCTCGTTGAGAAAGATCAGAGATTGGACGGTAGGGGTCTTTACGATTACAGGCCCATCGAGGTGCTCAGCGGCACCTTCACGAAGGCCGAGGGTGAGTCCTGGCTGAAGCTTGGGGATACGCAAGTGCTTGTTGGGGTTAAAGCAGATCTAGGAGAGCCCTTTCCGGATACACCAGACAAGGGTGTCCTCGTATCAAATGTGGAACTCCTCCCAGTGGCTTCACCATCCTTCGAGCCGGGTCCTCCCGACGAGGGGGCCATAGAGCTGGCTAGGGTGGTAGATAGGGCAATAAGGAGCGCCGATGCTGTGGATCTATCGTCCCTTGTGATCTTGGAGGGCAAACTGGTTTACATGCTCTTCCTGGATATGTACGTGCTCGATTATGACGGCAATCTGGAGGACTCCCTGACCCTTGCTAGTCTGATAGCTCTGGGAAGGACCGAAATACCCGAGGTCGAGCTCAAGGAGAACGGAGAGGTGGAGGTGAAGGAGACCAAGAGGAGGCTGGAGCTCAGGGATATACCGATAAACTTCACCTTCGTCAAGATAGGTAGCAAGATACTCCTAGATCCGACGATAGAGGAGGAAAGCGTTTGTGATGCTTCAATCACGATAGCCGTGAACAAGGAGGGCAAGGTGTGCTCAATACAGAAGAGGCACGGCACCTTCAAGGTGGACGAGATTTTAAATATGGTGGACGTGGCTAGGCGCAAGTGGCCCGAGCTGGCAGAGGTAGTTAGAGGGGCGATATGAATGGTGAGGGCACCAAGGAGCAAGCTGAGGACCCCCAGGTACGGTCTCAAGATAAGGAAGAGGGTTGAGATGATACTGCAGAAGAGCAAGAGCACGTATAGGTGTCCCTATTGCGGTGCCATCGCCGTCAAGAGGATCAGGTTGGGGATCTGGAAGTGCGGGAAGTGCGGGAAGGAGTTCACAGGTGGTGCATGGGAACCTTTCACCTCGGTGGCCAGGAGCGCTGAAATATCAAGGGAGAGCTCTTGATACTGATAACGACAACTAGAAGACCCTCCAGAAGGACGAGATCTTTTGTCAGAGATCTATATCATGTAATTCCTGCTTCCAAGAGGATAAACAGGGGAAAGATGTCGATGGAGGACCTGAATGAGCTGGCGATCAGGGAGGGCATGGATAGGGTCATTGTGGTGGGGACCAAGAGGGGCAACCCATCGTTTCTAGCCTTTTATGAGCCATCTCCAAGCTATCTGAAGCCCCTATCGATTTTGAAATTGGATGGAGTCTCCTTGAGGAGGGAAGTATGCGATAAAAGGGCTCCTTATGCCCGCAGACTGGGGATAGTTTATTCGCATGAGGACCTGGAGGATGAGGCGAGGATCCTGGCGAGATCCCTCGGGACGGCCATCCTGGCTAGGAGCTTGGAGGCGCTTCATCCCGGGATGTGCGAGGTGGTGTTCCTCCTGAGGCAGGAGGGGGAGCGGATGAGAGGGACCTTCTACAATGTGAGGCCCATAGAGGAGCTGGGGCCCAGGATGAGCATATCGGAGATAAGGGAGTATGGCGAGGGTACTGATCACTCTGAGGATAAGGTTTGAGGACGAAGCTGAAGCTGAGGAGTTCTTCAAATCTTTCTTCCCAGATTTCAGTGACCTGAAACCGAAGCTCTTGGGAAGGGATGTCGTGGTGAGGGTGGAGGAGAGGACCGCCAGGGCGAGGGCCATAGCGAACAGCGTCCTCAGGATGGTCAGCCTCTTTGAAGGGATCTCCGAGCTCCTGAGGACCTAGGGTAATATCCGAAAGGTCTCTCCAAGAAGATAACCGAAGGCCCGTTGTAGAACAGGTAGAATATGCTTTCGCCCAACCCTCTGGACCTCAGCCTCCTCGCGGAAGTATAGACGACCATGTCCCTGATGAACTCCAGCTTGCCATGGGCAACGGCCTTCATCGATAGCAGGGCGTCCTCGGATACCATTACCCTCTCATCAAAGCCAGAGACATCTTCCAAGAATTCCCTCCTGTAAACGCAGTTGAACCCTAGGAAGTGAGGCCTACCTATGAGCAGCGTGAGTCTCACGAGTATATCGTAGGAGAACACATAGGGAGCTGTCAGGAGTGCCTCCCTCTCAAGGGGATAAGCTGGACCCGTTGCGCCTATCATCTGCCTGCTCCTGGAGAAGCACCTGATTATCGCATCGAGCCATCCCGTTGACACTACGGTATCGGCATCGACGAAAGCGACTAGATCACCGGTTGATAGTTTTATCCCCGCGTTCCTAGCCTTCGCAGGGGAATCCAGGGAGCTGGAGCTCTCTACTATGTCAGCATAGCTTTTAGCTATCTCCAAAGTCCTGTCCTCGCTTCCGCCATCCACAACGACTATCTCATGAACGCCAACCTTCCTCAAGGCCCTAAGGGTCCGCTCTATGAAGCTCTCCTCATTGTATGTTGGCACGATGACGGAGACTCTCATTGGACCTTATCCCCCAGGATAAGGGCCATCAGAAAACCGAAGCCCGTTGAGATCAGGTTGACGGCGTGGTTGTCTATGAGGGGAAGGCCGCTGAGGTGAGAAAAAGCACCTTCACAGTCATTCGGATCTTCGACCACGGATCCATCAGACTCGCAGAGGAACCTAGCCTGCAATGTGGCTCCCAACAGGGAATCCAGAGTGGAGGAGAGGAACCCTAGCGCTGACGATAATATGAAGGCCCCTGTGCTCACCATCCCAAGCAGCAGGGCCTCCATGGGTATTATGAATGAACCTAAGAAACCGGAGAGGGTGCCCAGAATTGATATGGCGCCTGAGGTGCCGTGAGGTACCTTCCTGAAGCTGACGATCATCCAAGCTCCCCTCCCATCCAGGGGACCGAGCTCACTGGCCAGCGTATCGGCTAGGGAACAGGAGATGGAGGAGAGGAACGCTATGGTGTAGGCATGGTCACCGCTAATCTGATGAAGCAAAAGAGCTAGTGATGGAAAGAGGAGATTGGAGAAAGCATTTTTCCAGCCTCTGGCCCCTCCCCTCGCCTCCGCGGCCCCTATCCTCCTCTTGTAGGAGTACCTGTACTTGGTGAAGGCGCTTCCGAGGAGGAAGAAGGTTAGTAGCATGATGACAGCGGCATATCCTCCGAGCAGGACGAATAAGGATCCCAACAGAACCCCCGCCATCAGACCGCTTCTATCCACGGTGCCCTTGCTGTAACCGATCGATCCGACCACTAGGATGGATGCGAAGCTCGCTAAGGTCGCGATCTCCTCGATGGGCATCCGCAGTCCTGGGAGGGCTTGATGATAATCGTTTAAAAATTGAGGAGCCCCGGATGCGGGGGCCGTGGTCTAGCTAGGTAGGATGCCAGCCTGGGGCGCTGGTGGTCCCGGGTTCAAATCCCGGCGGCCCCATCCGAGTTCTAGGTTAAAAATTACAGAACATTGCGATGAATCCTATACAATCGATCCCTCAACGAGTCTATCAGATAGGACATTCCTCACGAGCACGTTAACTATCTTGCCCACCCTCAGCCCCTCCGCGGGGGTCAGCCTTATGGTGGGTCCTCCCCTAACCGGGTAGGCGTACCAGTGCCTCCCCACCTTGGGCGCCACCACAGCCTCGATGACCTCTCCCAGTAGCTCCCTCTTCCTCCTCCTGTTCAATTCTATCGCAATTTTTACCATTTTCTTAGAATTCCTATCAACTTTTACCCTAAAGTCTTGGAAGGACGTCCCAGGTAGCGGCTTGAACCTGTAAACGGTTATCTTCTCCGCACCTTCTCTGAAGATCAGCCTCATCAGCCTCACCGTGCTGTTCACGATGGGTCCGCTCTGACCCGGCAGGCTATGTATGAAGTAGGCATAGGGTCTCAAGCCGTATCTCTTGAGTAGCCTAATGGCCCTCAAAGAATCATCCGGGCCGCAGGGCCTTCCTATAATTTTCGCATGCTCAGGATCCCCCGTCTCCACCCCAACGTGTATGGGGGTACCTCTCAAGTACTTCCCTAGGATCCTCGCGACATCCTCATTCACGAGGCACGGTTTAACGTTCTCCACCTCGAAGAAGAAACCGTGCCTCAGGGAGAGCTCCCTCACCCCACATAGGAGGGAATCTATCGCTTCAATATTAGGTTCCGGGTCCATTGGATTCCTCGGATATTGAGAAAGGAGATCCCTCCCATACTCGAGGAAATCAGCGCCGCTGAGGACGATCCTCCTAACACCAATCTCAGCGAGCCCTTTCACCTCCTCCAGTATCGCCTCCTCATCCCTGGACTTGGGGGGACCGTAGAGGAGGGGGATGGAGCAGTAACCACAGCCCGGGGGGATGCCCTGCGGGCAAATCGAAACACCCGGTCTCCCAGAGTAGCAGGACGAGCATCTCTCGCAAGAAACTTCATCCGCTAGGAGCTTAGGCCTGTTGAAGTTGGAGCAACCCCTTACGACCTCCACGTATATCCTGGAGCACTTATAGTGAGGGATGGTGCTGTAAAACATCACGGCTTTCACCGAGGGCCTGAAGGTTAGGAACTCCTCCCTAGAGAGGTGTCTTAACTCATTGCAGGTCCCGTCCTTGAACACTAAGTTGGGGATACCGCGCGCATCAGGTAGGAGTCCATCGGCCAATCCTCCACGCAGGAGTGACTCTATGGACACCTCTCCCTCACCCCAGACCCCTAAATCGAACCCCAACCTTTTGACGACCGTGAGATCAGATGTTATGGGACCCCCTAGTATCTTCACGCCGAGAAGCAGCTTGGAGGCCCTGCGAGCGGCCGCCTCATCCATGCTCATAGCGCTGACTAGGGAAACTCCTCTGAAGGGCTTTCCCCTCATCAGGAAGTCCTCTATCCTCATTAACCTATATTCCAAGCCGAATTTTTCTAGAATTCCAGCTATTAGCCTGGGTCCGGCGCCTATCACGTCGAGGGAGGAGAGCCTCCTTCCCCCGCCGGATGCGAGCGCATCCAATATTAGGAACATCGGGAGCGCTCTCAGCTGTGAGAGATAAACTGTTCACGCGAGGGAACCTCGCCGATCTCGGGAGCGATCTGGCGCTTCTTCCCGATAAAAGGTGGAAAATTTCCAAGATAAAGGGAGAATTAGTAAAAGATATTAATATTTTGAGGGGGAAGGATCTCGTTTGTGTAGGAGACAGGGTGACTAGGACGCTCCTAGAGGCCGGCCTGAGGCCTAGGGTGGCCGTCATAGACCTGAGGGAGAAGAGGGAGGCGGACCCCTCGATCGCATACCTCCTAGATGGGTTCATAATCTTGACGGCCAGGAACCCGCCGGGAAGGCTGACTAGGGAGGCTTGGAACAAGTTCGCCAGAGCCTTGGAGCTTTCCTCGAGAGCAAGCGTTGTGCTGCTAATAGAAGGTGAGGAGGACCTGCTCGGCTTCCCCGCGGTGATCCTATCACCTGATGACTGGATCCTCACCTATGGACAACCGGACGTCGGTATGGTGATTGTGAGGGTCGATGAGAGGACCAGAGAGGAGGCCTTGGAACTCCTGGAGGAGGCATTCATCCCCATCTAATCATTGGGCTCTCTCCTTGGAGTGTCTCCTGACTGCGATGAAGGCGTGATCCCCAGGGTATTCACCATACTCGGCGCCTGAGAGCAGGGACCTGCCCGTCGCTAGGAGCTCATCTCCTTCGCTGACGACAATCACCTCACTTCTCGGCCTTATATCCGGATCGGCTTCCCTCACGAACTTCACGAAGACCGTGGTGCCTCTGGCCACGATGTCGGCGAACTGATCCTTCACGACCACCCTGCCCTTGGGGTGGGGCAGATGCTTCAGCAGGAGTGAGGCCCCTTCTAGGGTGGGGATGAAAGCCCCATCGCTCGGCCTGAAATGCCCCAGCGTGATCTTCCCGAGTCTGACCTCCCTCAAGGTCCCAGTGACCCTGGATCTCCTTATGGTGACGCCATCGAACTTCGGGAAGGGGAAGTTGAACTGATAAGAGAGGACAGCCGATAGCACCTCGCCATCGCAGGGTTCCTCAAGGGGCTCCTCATCGTAGGGGCACACCGTTTGCCCGAAGGGGTAAGTGTACCTCAGACCGATGGGAACATCACCATACAGAGTTCTCCTGAAGATCCTCTCGGCTGGAACGTTCTTCAATCTCCTCCTGGCCCTCACCACCTCGGGTCTCAGGAAGGTCTCTGGTCCTGAGTACTGAAGCCCGGAGGACTTGAATAGAGGCTCCCTCAACTCTAGAAGATCATCGTAATTCCTGAAGAGGTTTATCAGAGCGAAATAGAGGTTTGGATGGAATCTAGATCTCTCTTGGACCAACTCCCATAACCAATCCCCCCTAATGGCTTCCCTAACCTTTCTGATCTCACTCAAACAGACGTAGAGGTTGTGTTTAGCTATCAAGCGGGTTCTTTCCCTCCTGCCCAATTCCCTCACCTCACTGGGGGTGTACTTGGAGCAGATGGGACAGGAGCATGGGAACTCCTCTATCTCGCTCAGCAGGAGGGTCCCGCTGGGGGTCATGTACCTGTCCTGCTCAGCGTAGAGCGAGTAGGAGGCTGAGTCGAAGGAATCGGCCCCCATTGCGGCGAAGAAGGCGAACGTCGATGGATGACCTATCCCCCAGAAGTGGAAGGGCTTGCCGGCCGGGAGCAGGGACCTGACAAGCATGAAGTGGTCCACCTGAGTGGTGAAGTCATATCTCTCAAGGGCGACCTTTATGGAGCCGACCCCGTTGTAGTCGAAATCGAGCTCTCTGATCCTCTCAGAGCACCTGATCACGAGATCCCTGTAGACGGAGCCCTGTGGGGTTCCGACCCAGAGAGTTCCGGAAAGCTCATCCCTCATGGAGGCCCACTCCTCGGCGTGCCTTATCGTGACCTCCACGCCAGCCTCGGAATTCTCTCTGCTGATCTCAGAGGACATAGGAACATCCAAGATGGAGCCTATATCCGAGCCTATCGCGTGCTGGAACTCGAGTATCTCCCTGTTGGTCACCTCCACGTCCCCGTACCTATACATCTGGTAAGCCCCGGAATCTGTCATGATGACCCCGTCGAAGTCAAGCAGGGAACGGAGCCCTCTCTCGAGCGCCACGGTCCTTAGCTCAGTATCCCTATAAATCACGTAGGAGTTCGTTATGAGGGCCCTCACACCCATCTCCGACATCTCCCTCGCACTCACGGTCGGCTTGTTCGGGTTGTAGACGGGAAAGAACTCCGGTAAAGACAGGACCCCTGACTTCGTCCTGAGCTCCGAGAGCCTTGCTGATGCATCGAACTTCCTGACCCTGAAGTAGAGCGTCATCCCCCTCTGGGTGAGCGCGAGAGGGAACAATAAAATAAATTTTTGAGGGAGTCAGGTGATCCCGTCACCGTAATCCCTCAGGATGACCAACCCCTTGGCCGTTATGAAGACCCTCTCCCCCCTGAACTTCCTCCTCCTGACTATGAGACCCTTACTCGCGAGGTACTTGAGGACGAACTCCCTAGCGAACCTATCCGGGATGAGCTCCGATGCGACGACACCCTCAGAACCGGCCTTTTCCAGCCTCCTTAGGATCCTAAGGTGCGCATCCATCAGGACGCTCAAGTCATCTTCACCCTTCACTCCCTTCAGTTCCACTGAGGGATGGGGTCTCGCCCCTCTCATTGATGGTTCCTTAACATTCATCTCTATAAAACTTTTACCATCTGTCGAGCATCTCGCCATATTTTTCGTTGATCAACGAACATCGCGGGAGGGGGTAATGCTGAAATAGATCAGCGGTGGGCCTAACGGGGTGCGTGCATGGAGGAGGAATGGGACGTGATAGTCGTGGGAGGGGGTCCAGCGGGACTCTCTGCAGCGAGATTTTCAGCTGAGCTCGGTCTAAAAGTGATTCTGTTCGAATCGCACTCCGACATAAAGGCCTGGAAACCCTGTGGCGAGGGGACGAGCAAATCAACATTCGAGACGGCTGGCATAGAGCCGAAACCAGGCATAGTGACTAACGAACTCAACATGAGGGTCTATGCCCCTTCCGGTAAGTACGTAGAGATCCCGATGCATGGATACGCGATAAACAAGGATCTCTTCCTTCAGGAGCTCGCGAAGAAAGCCGTGCTCGCGGGAGCGGAGATAAGGGTGGGAGAGAGGGTTGAAGGTGTGCTCAAAGAGGGTAGCAGGGTGATCGGGGTCAGAACATCCAAGGGGGAGTCCGTTAGAGGGAAGGTGGTCGTGGGAGCCGATGGCTATAACTCTGTGGTGGCCAAGTCCTCCGGCTTGGACAACAGCACGGAACCGATACCCACATACCAGTACAAGATGGTGGGTCTGGAGCTCGACTCCCACACGACTGGTCACATATACGTGGGGTCCATGGCGCCCGGTGGCTACGCCTGGATCTTTCCGAAGGACGATCAGGTTTCAAACGTTGGAATAGGTGTCAGGAACGGCTCCCCGAAGCAGTACTTGGATAAGTTCATAAAGGAGAGGTCGGAGATCTTCAGGAAGGCTAAAATAATAGGCTTCGGCGGCTTCGTCGTCCCCATAGGTGGGATGGCCAGGGAGTACATAGGGGACGGTGTCATACTCATAGGGGATGCCGCGGGGACGGTGATACCCTTCACAGGCGCCGGCATACACTCATCAATAGCCGCCGGCAAGGCCGCGAGCAAGGTGATAGGATCGGCCATAATGAGGGGAGATGTGTCGAAGCGCAGTCTGATGACCTTCGAAAGGGAATACGAGGGTTGGATCAAGAGAATAAGGGACAGCCTGAAGGCCATGCGTGTCTTTGAGAGGTTGAATGATGAAGATCTGAACCAACTTGCTGATGTCCTAGACTATGAGGATGTGCTGAATCTGGCTAACGGCATAGAGATAGGGAAAGTCGCTATGAAGCTCATGAAACATCCCATACTCGCCTCCAAGGTGGCGAGGGCCCTCCTCTAGGGGGTGCCGGCACTGCCTATATGCGAGGATGACCTGGTCCTCTTGGTGATCTACGGGAAGAAAGGAAGGCCCAAGAAGTTCCTAGTTAGGGTGAAGAGGGGAAAGGTCCTCCACACGCACAGGGGATCCATAGATCTCTCGGATCTGATAGGCAAGGAGTGGGGCTGCGTCGTGGAGACGAGCAAGGGTGAGAGGGTGGAGGTCCACAGACCCACCCTCGCGGATCACATGGAGAAGATAGGGAGGGTAACTCAGATAATATACCCGAAGGACGCGGGCTTCATGATCCTCAAGTCCGGGATAAAACCCGGCGACACCGTGGTCGAGGTAGGCACGGGTTCCGGGGCATTCACAATGGCTCTCTCCACGTTCCTAGGACCATCGGGGAGGCTCTTCAGTTATGAGGTGAGGAAGGAATCCATTGAGATGGCCGAGAGAAACATAAAGCTTTTGGGGCTGAATAACGTGATAATAAAGCACAAGGATGCCAAGGAGGGGATAGAGGAATCCAACGTGGATGCCATATTCTTGGATATACCTGATCCATGGGAGCTGCTCCCTCAGGTTCACGAGAGGCTCAAGCCGAACGGCGCGTTCATAGCATTCGTCCCCTCATGTGAGCAGATAAGCAAGACCGTCAGCAAAGCCAGAGAAGTGGGGTTTGGACTGATAGAAGTTCACGAGATATTGGATAGGGAATACGAGAGTAACGAGAGGAGGACCAGGCCCCTCCCTAGGATGATAGGGCACACCGGGTTCATAGTGATGGGCAGGAAGATTTTGGAAAGCTCTTAACATAAATAATACAGAGAAAATATTTACTTAGAAAATCTCATATGGTATGCTCTAATGACTATTTCATAAACTCCAGGCTCGAGTTCTGCTATAATAACTTCCCCAGACATTGCCGAGGGATCTATCAGGTACTCCCCGGGCGAGACCTGCCTCACGAGAGCTCCATCAATCATGGGGGCGGACACCTCCTCCGGGCGTTCCTCCATCTCCCCCTCACAGAGAGGAATTAGGGACACCGAGAACTCCAGATCACTACTCCCACAGGAGGGACAGCTCCCGGGCAGGGGGTCGTCGGAGCTGGATGCATCCACCTCAAAGCCGCAGCTCCTGCACCTAAGGGAGAGTCTGGTGGGCATCCTCCCACTAGGATCTGGCCAGCTCCACTATTGCTTCATACAGAGAGATCACATTGTCCCCGCGCAGCGCCGATATGGGAATGACCCTGTCCTCCGGAAAGGTCCTCTCAACGCTCCTGGGTCTGGCGTAAGGTAGATCTATCTTGTTCGCGACCACTATGTACGGGATGCACCTGGCCTTCAGGTTCCCGGCGATCACCCAGTTGACCTGGGATGTCGGATCTTTGGTCGAATCGAGGACTAGTAGGGCTAAATCGACAGTTTCCATACTTCTTATAGCCTCAACAACTCCTTTAGCTGCTTCAGCGGCTCTCTCAATGGCCTCCTCTTTCTTGAACCCGTACCTGAGGAAGCTCCTGTAACTTATCCTTGTGGCTATTCCGGGGGTGTCAATCACGTCCATCAATATTGACCCGTTCCTCAACCTCAACGATACGTTCTCAACAACACTGACGGATCTCGTCTCATGGGGTATCCTGCTGACGGTTCCCATCTTCCTGTTGGCGAAGTCCATGCATATCCTATTGGCCAGCGTGGTCTTCCCAGAGTTCACGGGTCCGTAAATGCCAAGAACAACTTTTTTCCTTCTGTTGAACAAACCCGATAGGAGTTTGGGCAGGATGCCGCTCTCCTGATGCCCCAGCTCCTGACTAGCCTGCATTCCTCATCGGGGACCCCTATCGGGGGCCGGCTAAAAAGAGGGGTCGACGGATGTAATGCGCGCGGAATAATGAGTTATGAGCTACCTCAGGATTACGACTTCCCCCTCCTGCGGTATATAAGTCCTTATCCCCCTCCCCTCGAGCTTCCTCCTCAACTGGATGAGCTTCTCGTACTCTCCATGAACCAAGAAGACCTCCCTCAGGCCCTTGCTCGCGATCTTACTCACGAAGTTTATCAGGTTGGGCTGGTCAGCATGCGCCGAGAAGTCAACGAACCTGACATCGCTCCTCACCTCTATGATGCTTCCGTCCGGCATCGGTATCTGCCTGATCCCGTCGAGCAGCATCCTCCCCCTGGTCCCCTTCACCTGATAGCCGGTCAGGTATATCAGGTTCCCGCTCTTGGTCCCGAAGTGCTTGAGGTAGGTGAGGACGGGCCCTCCTTGAAGCATCCCCGATGTTGTGACCACGATGAAAGGCTCCCTCAACTCGAGCAACTCCTCCCTGTTCCTGACCTCCTCTATGGCCCTGTGGTCGAAAAGGCTCCTCTTACTCTCCCTTATCATCCTCTGTATCTCCGGCCTCAGCCAGGACCAGTAGGCGTTGTAGTACCTCGAGATCTCCCTTATCATTCCGTCAACGAAGATGGGCACCTCAGGGAGGGCCCCGGACTCCATGTAATGTATCAAGGTGAGGAGCACCTCTTGGGCCCTGCCCAGAGCGAATGCGGGTATTATGGTGACCCCTCCCCTGCTCACAACGTTCCTTATGTCATCAACGAACTGCTTCTCCACCTTCTTCCTTGAAGGATGCACGTCATCGTCCCCGCCATATGTGGCCTCCATTATGAGGTAATCCACCCTAGGAAGCTCCGTCTCGGCCCCCCTCAGCGTTCTGGTCCCCGCTGTGTTGAGATCCCCAGTGTATAGCAGGGTCTTGCCATCATGTGATGTCAGGTGTATCATCACGGATCCTAGGACGTGACCGGCGTTGAATGTCCTAAGCTCCCATCCATCCAAATGGATCAGGTCATTTAGCCTGACGGATCTCTCCTTCTTCCTCAGCAGCTGGACCTCCTGCATTGAGTAGGGCTTCTCTGCATACTCCGATGAGACGTTGAGGAAATCCTTCAGCAGGATCTCCCCTATGTCCACGGTCGGAGGGGTAGCGTAGACCTCGCAGTCCCACCGCCTCACCAACAGGGGGCTCGCACCGTAGTGATCGAGGTGAGCGTGGGTGAGTATCAGGGCCTCAGGGGCGTTCTTGGGATCTAGCGGGGTCAGCCTTGAGCTGACGGCACCCAGGTCAATGCCGTAGTCTAAGATAAGCGAACTACTCCCTAATATCTCCACTCCAGACCTCCCTACGAACCTGGCCCCTCCTAAAAACCTTATCACTAGCTCACTCGTTTGCGAGCACCCCCTTCAAGAACTCCTTAGCCACCTCGAACTCCTTGATCGATATCTCCCTGCCCAGCCCCACGTAGCTCTCGGGCTTGAATATGCCCTCTATCTCCTCCCTCCTCAGGACCTTCGATATCTCCTCATCCTCCATGACCTCATCTAAGAACCTTCTACCGCTCCTTTGAGACTTCAGGGATATCCTCCTCACGATCTCATGCGCCTCCTGCCTTCCCAAACCTCTCCTCACTAGGGAGATCATGAGCCTCTCGCTCAGAGCCAGATCAGCGTACCTCCTCAGGTTCTCCTCTATCCTGAGCCTGTCAATATCTAGGCCCTCGATCACCTTGGTAAGCGTTCTTATCTGCTCCTCCAGGACGAGGAAGGCCTCAGGCAACATCATCCTCTCGACAGAGCTGTTGGTCAGGTCCCTCTCGTGTTCCAGGACGATGTTCTCCATAGCAGCGAGGGCTAGTGATCTCATCAACCTAGCCAATCCGCAGACCTTCTCACTGCCTATGGGGTTCATCTTATGGGGCATCGTGCTCGACCCAACCTGGCTCTCCTCGAAGTGCTCCCTGATCTCCCCTATCTCTGTCCTGTGCAGGTTCCTTATCTCATTGGCTATCGTGTCAAGGGCCGATGAGAAGAGAGACATCGAGACTATGAGGAAGGCCAGCTTATCCCTAGGCACTATTTGAGTGGTTATCTCAGGTTGCTTCAATCCAAAATAACTAAGAACCTCAGACTCCACCTCTAGGGGATCCCCCACGCCAAGCTCAACCGAGGCGGCCAGAGTGCCGACGGCCCCCCTCAGCTTGCCAACGCAGGCCTCATCCAGGGCCGACATGAACCTCCTCAGGGAGCTCCTGACGAGGTAGGACCAGTAGGCGAACTTCATGGAGAGGGGTATCGGATCGGCCACGACTCCGTGAGTCCTCCCCAGACAAACAACATCTATGGATTCCTCCCCCCTCCTGATTATGCTCCTCAGGAGCGAGGCGGCTTCCCTCACTATGAGACTCCCCGCCTCTCTTATCTGAATGCCCATCACGGTATCTAGCACATCATTCGAGGTGAGGCCCAAATGTAAGTACTCACCGTAAGCGCCGGCCCTCTTTGAGAGGGCTCTGACGAGGGCCATCGTCTCGTGCTTCGTCACCCTCTCCTCCTCAAGGACATCGCTAGGAGTGATCTCCTTGGATGCCCTCTCGATGGCCTCGGCGGCTTCCGCTGGTATCACTCCCCTCTTGGCCAGCGCCCTCGCGTAAATGGCTTCTACCTCAGCCATCATCCTTATCCTGCTCTCCTGCCTGAATACGGATCTCATCCTCTCGGATCCGTACCTACTCTCCACCGGGTGAACCCACATGGACCAACGACCTCGCCTGCTCCACCAGCTCCTTGGACAGCTGCCTCCCTATACCTGGTATCCTCTCGAGGTCCTCGGGCTCAGCATCAGCTATATCCCTAACGGTCCTGTAACCGGCTTCGTAAAGAAGCCTCGCCCTGAACCTCCCAACCCCTCTCAGCGTGACCAGGGGCAGCAACTCCTCGGGCACGCCATGCTTTATCCTCAGGTAAAGGATCCTGAGCCATTCAGAGACTCCCCTCTCACCCAGGAGCCTAGCTATCTCAGAAAAAGAGTAGCAGAGCCACTCACCGTTCTCAGCCAGGCTTCTCAGGTCCCCCGGCTCAACTCCCAGCCTCTCCTCTATCTCGCCGTCGCTGATCCCGGATATCCACATCTTGAGGGAGAGGGCCCCCCTGACAATCTGGAGCAGCTCCGAGTATGAGGAGATGGGAATATCCTCCAGGGGGATCAGGGGATCGAGTTCCTCGAGGGTCCTTTCCAACAGCTCGTTCCTTCTACCTCCATACAACTTGGGCATGTCCGGAAGGGCGCAGATGAGATGGAGCGCCGGGAGCTCAGGATCCTCAGATCTCCTGAACCTCTTGGAGAGCTCCTCCAAGGACTCTATCATGAGTTGAGCTGAGTAGGTATCTATGTAGAGCTCGGAGACCCTCTTTCCGATGGGAGTGGCCATGTAACCCCCTCTGAACTCCTTCAGGAATCCCCCCTCCCTCAGGGATTCCAGAATGTGAGGGACCGCCCTCTCCAGGAACCTCTCGCCACCTTGGGAGTGGAACAACGTCCTCCTCAGGACCTCCGATACCTCCTTGAGCGTGATGCCGTCCCTGCTAGCCACTAGGGCGAGCAGGTGGTTCCTAAGGAGCGAGGTATCGTGGAGGTGAGATGTTATGGGCTCGGGATCCGATCTTACGTAGGTATCGAGGACCCTCCTAGCCTCGTTCTGGCTTCTGGCTATTATGTAAGCCTCCCCGTAGGGATCGTACCTCGGTCTTCCGGCTCTCCCAGCCATCTGCCAGAACTCCATGATGGAGATGGGCGTCATCCTACCCCGCTTGGTGTCGTACCTCATGTAAGAGCTCACTATCACCGTCCTGGCTGGTAAGTTCACGCCCGCCGCCAGCGTCGGTGTTGCAGTCAGAACCTTTATGATCCCCGCCCTGAAAGCCCTCTCAACGGACTTCCTCAGCTCGAATGGGAGACCGGCATGATGGAAGCCCACTCCCCTTTCAACGACATTGGAGAGTCTCTCCAGGAGCTTGGATGATCCGTAGGAAGACATGTTGATCCCTTCGAAGACCTCCTCCTTGGAAGCTCCGTCGATCCTAAGGCTGGAGGCTATTCTCTCAGCCCAGGACACGGCATCGCTCCTCTTGTTGTAGAAGATCAGGGCTTGACCACCGCCCTCCAGGCATCTCCTGATCAGGGGGAGCACCCCCTCGCCCTCGAGCCCCTCCACCTCACCGTCCGGGCGGATCAGCTTCCCCCCAACGTAGACTCCCACCCTCAGGGGCACGGGCCTCCAGTCCACCCTCACCGGGATGGCGGATAACCAGTCCGCTATCTCATCCAAGTTAGTTATGGTTGCGCTCAAAGCGACCCTCCTGCAGAACTCGTTCTCATAGATGAACTTGGAGATCGCCATTTCGATCGTGGGACCCCTGCTCGGGTCACCGACGTAGTGCACCTCATCAAGGACGAGCAGGCTCACATCCTTCAACCAGGAGCTCCTGTGCCTTTGGACGGAATCGAACTTCTCATAAGTCATCACTATCACATCGCTCCTCCCCAGCGGTTCCTCCGAGGAGTCGTAGTCCCCGATGGAGACCCTGACGCTCCATCCATCGAACACCCTCAGGAATTCCTCATACTTCTCGTAGGCTATGGATCTCAGCGGAACCAGGTACAGGACCTTCCCACCTCTCTCAAGCTCCTCATACATCACCATCTCAGCCACCAAGGTCTTGCCGGATGCCGTTGGTGCGGCGAGGACGAAGTTCCCCTTGCTCACCAGGCCCCTGCTCAGGACCTCCCGCTGCGTCGGGTAGAGCTCCCTGAGACCCAACTTGCTCAGAAGAGCGTTGAGATCCATACTCGAACCTTAGATGAGTTTTATCTTTCCGCCGGGCGGGAATATTATGAGACCATCCTCGTTCAGTCTCCTCAGTATTTCCTCTATGACGTACTCCTTCCCCCTGAGGTTGAGTCTCTCAGCCGAGATCCTGACGACCACATCCCTGTCGACCATGCCATCCTCGCTCTCCTCAGCCAGCTGCTTTATTATCTGAAAGACTACCTCCCTCCTCTTCACCTCGGGGAATGACGTGCCGGTCATCCAACCTGTTATGTCGAAGTATCCAGAGACTATGTCGTAAGCTGCTCCCCTTAGCGTCACCTCCATCAGGTTTATCGCCATCTCAGCGTCCTCGGCCGTGACCTCCCTTCTCAAGTGCATCCTGGCCCTGGCCTCGCTGAGCCTGATGAGGGCCTCCAGCTGCCTCGGGGTGATGGCTATGAAGTCCTGCAGGATCTCCTCCTCCCCCTCCCTCACACCCCTCTTCCTCACCTCGACGTAGTAGTTCTTTATCTTCTCAGCGGCCTCATCCGTGAGCACGGGGTCTATGTTTTGCCTCGCGTAGGCTATGTACTTCTTCAGGAGAGTCGGATCTATCGGGGGCCTCGCTTCCGGGTTTCTCCCCATCCTCGTCATCAGTATGTGGTCGGCCACCATGCTGTCGGCCTCAACCCTGGGCCTGTCCTTCATTATGAAGACCAGGTCGAACCTCGAGAGCACGGTCGGCGGTAGGTTTATGTTCTCAGCTACGGTCACGAAGTCATCATACTTTCCTTTTTTCGGATTAGCAGCGGCTATTATTGTCGTTCTAGCGTTCAAGGTTGCTACAATCCCGGCCTTCGCTATCGAGATGGTCTGCTGCTCCATAGCCTCATGAATGGATCTCCTATCGTCCTCACTCATCTTGTCGAACTCGTCAATGCACGCCACTCCCATGTCGGCCAGCACGAGGGCTCCGGCCTCTAGGGTCCAGCCTCCCGTGGCAGAGTCCCTGACGACAGCAGCGGTCAACCCCGCGGCGGTCGATCCTTTACCGGTCGTGTAGAGCCCCCTGGGTGCGAGCTGGGCTGTGTACTTGAGAAGCTGACTCTTCGCGACACCAGGATCTCCCACAAGGAGGACGTTTATCTCACCCCTCACCTTCGAGCCATCGGCTAGGATCTTCGTGCTGCCTCCAAACAGAGCGTAGGCTATCGCCCTCTTAACCTCATTCCACCCGAAGACGGAGGGTGCGATGGACCTCACGATGAGGTCCTCCAAGTCCCTCCTCTCGGCCAGCCTGAGTATCTCCCTCTCATCCTCTGGGGTTATCTCCAGCTTCTCGTAAACCCTGTTAGGGACCTCCACGTGAACTATCTCGAGGTACCTCTTGTATATAAGGCCCTCTTTCCCTTCCTCTCTCCTGGAAGGCTTTATTCTCACTATGGCTGTTATCCTGACCCTGTCCCCGGGCTTCACATCATCCACTATATCGTCGGTCAGTATGCCATCTATGTGCTCCGGCATCATCCCGGGAGGGAGATCCTCGGGCCTCTCCTGAACCCTCACAGATCTCCACCTCATGAACCTGCTCATCTCGTGATCCAATTTCATGGGTGCCCCGCATTCGGGGCATCTCTCCAGAGCTCTGAGCCTCTCACCCAAGACCTCCACTTCCTCAATTCTCCCGCAGTTGTTGCAGACGAATGAGGCCCTGACGAGCTTGTCGTAAACATCAGAAACCCTCGTTATTATCCCCTCGACCTCTATGAGCCTCCCTATTGACACCTTGGTGAGATCCCTGAAGGGGGTCTTCGTAGGTACGTTGTAGAACCTCAGGTGAAAGTCCCCCTCAGCGTATATCCTCATATCCTCCGTTAGGGAGGGGATCAGCTCCATAACGAGCTCCCTGAGGGCAGAGGAGCCGGCCATGATGTGCAGGGTTGGATGAATAACTATGTCCTCAGCTATCTCCCTGAAATCTGGGCCGAAGTTGTATATGTGATACCAGTTCACGCTGAGAGATCTTCTCTGCTCCTCTATGAGGCGGGCCATCTCGGAGCTGTAGAGAGGCTCACCCTCCTCGTCCCTGTAGTACCTCAGGAAGTACTTATACTTCTCCACAAGCTCCTCCAAATTCATCAGGGGGGCTCTCTCAACCATGCGAATCATCCCTTATTCCCAGGAACGAACGCAACCACTCAGTCATCAAGAACTTTAGGGCGTTATAAAGTATTAGCTCCTCAATGAGCAGGTTCTTTGGCGGTCTCTTGGATGCCAGAAGGATGGATGCCTTGAGATGATCCATAAGCTTACTCAACCTCCTGTTAACAAGTTCAAGGACATCCCTCCTTATGAGGGATCCCTCGGGGCTCCTCCTCAGGACTTCCCTGATCATCTGGAACGTCTCCTGGGGTAGCTCCGAGAGGACCAGGGATACCTTCTCCCTGTAGAGCCTCTCACTCAGCACACTCGGGTTCTCCGTCACAACATCGCACAGACCCTCCTCCTCCAGTATGTCCGCGAGCCACCTGGGCACCTCCGACTCAACACCCTTGTAAATCTTTATGCCGAGTCTCTCGAAGGAAAGATCTCTCTTGGCAATTATCTTCACGTTCTGAATGTTCCGCAGGCACTCAGCCATCCTCACGGAGATCAGCACGGGAAGTTCACCTGCTGCCAACATTAAATACTTTGGCCCGTGGATCCACTCGGTATGTACGAGAAAGGATTCCCCGTGAGGAGAGTTATGATAATATCGAACACGGATAAGAGAGGGGCCCTGAGGATCTCAGAGAGGCTCAAGGGCATGCTCATCTCAACAGGAATAGATCTTGTTGAGGATCATAGAGAAGCTGATCTGGCCATAGTGGTGGGCGGTGATGGAACGATCCTAAGGGCGTTCCATCAGCTGGGAAGCCTTCCGATACTCGGGATAAAAGATGGAACATTCGGCACCCTGCTTGAGCTCGATCAGAGTGAACTGAACATTGTGCCGGAAATGCTCAGCACGGGGGATTTCTGGCTGGAGCACGCCAAGACCCTGGAAGTCAAGGAACCGGAGCCGCATCTAATAGCCCTCAACGAGTTCCTGATAAGGAGCGGGAAGCTCGGCAAATCCTCCAGATTAGGGATAGCGGTGGATTACGCACCCGTGGGAGAGTGCATATGCGATGGGATAATAGTGGCCACCCCGACGGGATCTTACGCATACTCCCTGGCAGCAGGGGGGCCCGTGCTGGACCCCAGGTGCGATGACGTCGTGATATCCTACGTGGCCCCCTGGCCCCCGAGCCTGGTGCCATCCCTGAGGTCCCTGGTGATCCCCTCCTCCTCCCTGATAGAGGTCTGGTCCGTGACCCCCTATCTCTACGTGATAGCGGACGGGCTCTCCCCGGTGAGGATCAGGCCCCCCCTCAGGATATCTGAGTCAGAGAAGAAGGCTGTGTTCGTGAGGAAATCCAGAGATCCAGCAGATTTCTACAGGAGATTGACTAAGAGGATGTTCCCGAAGACACTAACTGGAATACTCAACTATCCCAGGCTTAGACCATGAGGCAGGACCTCAAGATCCGAATGAAACGCTGAGTGGTGACTTTTTCGCATTGGGCTGCCCTCACCGGGGTAGATTGATCCTGGGTCGAAAAAATAATCTAGACGATAATGTTGACGGGAGCCAGCTCCGTTGGATTCAACCGCCGCGAATGAGCCTGAAATCCGATGGAGACTGTGGGCGGGCCCTCGCGACGGGGTACCGCAAGTTTTAAATAGGGAGAGACGGTGAGGAGGGAGTGTAGCGGGGTTGCAGGCGTGCGGGGGTGGCCGAGCCAGGTTCAAGGCGACGGACTCAAGATCCGTTGGGCGCCAGGCCCTCGTGGGTTCGAATCCCACCCCCCGCACATGAGCGGTCAGCCGCCAGGAACTCCGCCTCAATATATCACACTCTCCACGGCACCGACGGCCCTTCCCAGGAAGTCCCACTCCGAGAACCTATCCCTGAACTCCGTCGCCCTCCTGGAGAAACCATCGTCCCTCAAGATCAGCCTCAGGGAGTCAAAGAACTCCTCAGCCAGCCTATTCTGATCTAAACACAATCCCAAACCGAGCTCCTGGACGCTCCTGGCGTTCTCCATCTTCTCCGTTTGCCCCGGCACCGGGATCAGGAGCATGGGTTTCCCGCATAGGAGGGACTCCGATATTATCGTGTGCCCGGCCCTAGAAACCACGACCCTGGCCTTGGATAGGAACTCCCACTTATCAGGGAGCCACGTGAAGACCTTGACGTTGCTGGAGAGGTTCTCAACACTGAGGGCACCGGGTTCACCCAGAGAGATCACGAACTCCAGCCCCCCAAACTCCTCGGGGATCCTCTCCATCAGGGCCAATATGTCCCCAATTATGGATCTTCTCTCATGCTCAGGACCGGATATCATTATCAAGACAATCTCCTCTCTAGATTCTGTGCATCTGGGCTCCAAAAGGGGACCCGTGAACACGAGTCTGTCCATCAGGGCCTTCGGGAGGTTCGAGGTCTGGTACTTGGATATGCTGAACGGCGGGGGAAAGTCGGCAATCAGAGAGGCCTGCGAGAGGGCCCAGAACCTAGTTATAGCTGAATTTACCAACGATTCCAACCACTTAGCCATAGATGATCCCTTCGAGAATGATAAGGGAGATCTCTTGGCGATCAGGGGATGCAGGAGTAGCCTGGGCTGATTCAGTATGGAGACCGTGGGTAGGCCCAGGTACTCAGAAGCAATCAGGGTCTGGAGCCTGGAGTCGGAGATGACTACATCAGGAGCTATGGCCTCGAGATAATCCCTCTCCTCCAGGGTCTGAGCTATGAACTCCTTAAGTATCCTCGGTTCCCTAAGGGTTCCCCAGAAGTCGGGCGATCCGTCTTCCCTCTGCCTCCAGAGTATCTCTCTCCCCTCGCCGAGCACGTTCAAATCATAGGGGAGCCCCTTGAGGTAGGCCAGCGCATCTCCCCTGGCGGAGAAGTAGACTGAGAAGCCCTCATCCATCAGCCTCCTCGCTAGGTTGACGCACCTCGAGGCATGGCCGTAGCCTATCCCCAGGGGGGATATGTAAGCTTTGGGCATCCTCTAACCTAGCTCTTCCCTCAGTACCTCTCCATTCGGACTCCTCTCGGAGAAGACTATTGCTGAGAATCTGTAAACCTCGGTTCCCTCCATCAGCCAGCAGTCACGTCTCATCCCCGCTTTCATGCACGTGTGATCTAGGAACTCGCTGGACCTCCAGCCATACTCAACGGCGACCTGAGGGAGGAGCAGGCCGGAGAAGGGTCCTCTCCTCACTATGATACCGTGCTTTCCCACCTCTATGAGCTTGGGTAGGTCCTCCCTCCTCTCAACGAGGTTGTCTATTCTCTCGGGAGGCGTCAGCACCGACACCTCAACCGTGACCTCGCTCAGCTCGCCCTCGGACAATGGTGGGAACCTGGGGTCCTCGAGGGCCGCGGCCAGGGCGGCCCTTATCACGGCCTTGTAGAGAGGATATATCGGCTCCGGGAAACCTATGCACCCCCTGAGCTCACCCTCAGGGTACGTGTTCAGCGTGACGAAAGCGCCGGCTTTCTCCTCCAACCTAGGATAAGGTGGCCTCATTTCCAGAACCCTTCCGCTAGCGAAGAATGAGGCTATGGACGCCCTAGCCAGCCTGACCAAGAAAGCACCCTCTTCCAGCGTGAGCTCGAGCATCATGTGATCTCGAGCGTCACATAATAAAAGTCACCTCTGATCGATGTGGTGGGGATTCCGCCGCTTTGGGATGAGGGATCTCGAGCTCCCAAGCCGATCCGCAATCTGGGTGCAGCGACCCGTCGCGAATCGTCAACGGACAACGCCACAGTATGGTGAAGAGTTAAAAGGATTCGGGTATGAGGTTCCTCATGCTACCCAGACTGCTGGTCAACCTCAAGGCATATACCGAGTCGTCGGGTGATCGAGCGATCTTAATAGCAAAACTCGCTGAGAGGGTCTGGAAGGAGACGGGAGTTTTGATAGGGGTGGCCCCCAACTTCTTGGACCTGAGGGAGGTCTCCTCCTCGGTGGAAATACCGATCTTCGCGCAGCACGTGGACCCCTTGCCTCCCGGTGCCTTCACGGGGCACGTGCCCCCCGCCCTGGTGAGGGAAGTAGGCGCCAGGGGATCGCTACTTAACCACTCCGAGAGGCAGATATCCCTGCATCACATAGCTGAGGCTATCTCGATGATGAGGGAGCTGGGGCTCATCTCAATAGTCTGCTCCCCGACCCCCAGTGAATCTGCTGCCGTGGCGGCGCTCTCGCCAGATGCCGTCGCTGTGGAGCCGCCCGAGCTGATAGGAAGCGGCATTCCCGTGTCCAAGGCCAAGCCTGATGTCATATTGGGTTCGCTCAGGGCGATCAGGGGGGTGAATGAGAGGATCCCCCTGTTGTGCGGGGCCGGCATATCGAGCGGGGAGGACGTCAAAGCGGCATTGGAGCTCGGAAGTTACGGTGTTCTGGTGGCCTCTGCCGTCACGAAGAGTCCCGATCCATATAGAAAAATCAGGGAGTTGGTGGAGCCCGTGATTTCTTTCACTCGTGCCTGAACCTTTCCTCCAATTTCTTCAGGACCTCGGGGAGGGTCGTGTACTCCATCTCCTCGGGGCCGAGCCTGTGGGGCATCAGGGGACCGTGCCTCCTCATGTAATCAGCTATCAGGTTGGCCATCCTCCTTGTCTCATCGAATGCGACGTCCGAGAAGAGATCGCTCGGTCCTATGAGCTTAGATTCCTTCACCTGGAACCCCAGGGCCACCACTCTCGGCGGCCCATCGAACCTAGTGGGTCTCGCGTCCCTCTCACTGACCGGCATCAGTGGGCCCACGTGAGAGCCCCTCATCCACCCTGCGACCAGGAAGGGGAAGGAGAAGGGCTCCAGTATCTCTCCCACCGCAGGAAATCCTGCCTGAGCCCTCACTATGGCCACAGGATCATCCTTACCCACATACCTCCCTGCTATGAGGCTCAACCTGGTCGTGCTGATGGATGCCGCTATCTCCCTATCGGTCTTCCTGAAGACCCTCCTTATCACGTACCTGGACGGGGTCCCTATCAGTGAGAGTATATCGTACATCTCCTCGGGTGAGGAGAGCTCCACGACCCTACTCTCGATCACATCCATTATCTCGAAGACGAAGCCCGAGTGAAGCTTCGGATCTATCACGAGACCCGCCGTGTTGAAGGGATCTGCGAATATCTTGAATATGGGAAGGTTGAAGGCGCCGGGCTCCGTCTTATCAGCCATGAAAACGACTATTGGATCGGAGGGTCTCTCCTCGAATTCCATCTCGGCCACTCCTGGGCCCATCCCCCTCAGGTTCCCCGAGAAGGCCTCCTTCAGGAGATCCTGACCGGCCCCGTAGAGGCCGAGGTCCTTAGCCACATCCGCGCACCTCTTGAAGATCTTCCAAGCTAATCCATGAATCTCTGAGTTCTCCACCCCTTTTCTGTGTGTCATTATCAATTGAAGATCATCGCCCACGGCCGTCACATAGAAGTCCTCTATGAGTCTGGATGACCTCGCCTCCGATAGCTCTTGGGAGGCGATCTCCTTCAATCTCGGGTGGACCACGTGGTGCCCAGCCAGGCTACCGACATCGGCCTTTATCACAGATACCGTGGTTCTGACCATGCTGATCCCTCCTATACATCTGGTCCTCAGAATAAAAATCATTCGACGACTAAGTAGCCTCTCCTAGCCAATATTTCCCTGAGCTTGTAGACCGCCCTCCTGACGTCGGACTCCTTCTTTGCCCCGGTGCAAACGAGACTCCCGGACGCGAATATCAGGAAGACGACGTCTGGATCCCTCATCCTGAATATGAGTCCCGGGAACTGTTCGGGCTCGTAGAGGGTGTTCTCAAGCTCCAGGGCAAGTCTCTCTATGTCAACCTTGACGTGAAGCTTGGCGGAGGCGACTATGTTCTCGGCCTTTATGAGCGGTCTCCCCCTCACCTCTATGCCGTGCTTCTGGAGCACCTCTATGGCCGCGTTTATTGCATGTGCGGATTCCTCAACGGATTTGGTTCCAGTACAAACGAATTTCCCACTGCTGAACAACAATAATGCGGCCTTCGGCTCATCCAACTTCAGAACTAGACCGGGGAACTTATCAGGATCGTACCTAGATTTCTTGATTCTCTTGGATATCTCATGAAGATCGAGCCTCTGCCTGATATCAGCGGAGGAAACCACATTCTGTATGGTGATCTCGGGCTCCCTTATCTTCTTGAGTACCTCAAGGGCTTTCTCATCCTCCAACAGGACGCTGGAGGAACCCTCCCTCTCATCATCCTCGAGGGACATAATTTTTCACCAATCCGCGGCCGGCCTATTTAAGTGACTCGGCCACCCTATATATAAATTAATGTTAAAGAAATTCCATAAAATTGCCTCAATTATTAAGGATTTTACGAAGAGCTGACGACCCGATCCTAATAGCTAGCGGGGATCCGTCGCTTCGTGAATTTTAAGTTCTCGCAGTGGGGATGGAGTCACCTCCAGCGACGATCCCGGGGTTCAGTGCCCTTAAGCTATTCTCCCGATCCGTTTTTATGCTGAGTGGTCATATCGACATCCCTGTCGACCCTCAGATCCTTCGAGTAATCATATATTATATATCCCACAATTAACCCGATTATTGCCACCTTAACTGGCAGCAATTGGAAAAATTCTAGAAAAAATCCAACCAGAGGTACCCTGAAAACAACCTTACCATATATGTCGGAGGGCGTCCTGTAACCCGGGTCCGCTATCGCGTTGTTGTCCCCCTTCGTGTAGAACATGGGGCCCGCGGGACTTCTCACGATCCTCACTATCCTGTGGACAACCATGTTTTCGGACCAGGGAACCCTGAATACGATTATGTCACCCTCCGCGAGCTGATAAGGGTCACAGCCAACGACTATAACTAGATCCCCCGGCTCTAGGGTCGGTCTCATGGATCCGGAGGTCACGACGGTGAACGGTGTCGGAACTCCAGATACCTGAGGAATTATGACCTGAAATATCACCAGAAAGATGATCAGAACCGCGAGCAGGGAAGCTATCTCCCTAACTATGCCCCTATACCTGTTCATTCAAATCGCCTTCACAACCTTAGGCTCCTCCTTCCTCACCTTCCTGAGTATCCTGTAACCACATCTCGGGCACTTGTAGTCCTTGAAGTACTCCTCCATCTCCTCCTTCGTGAACACGTACCCGCACCTGAGGCACTGGTACAACAGGGTCCCCCCGCTCAGCCCTCACGCCTGAGGCGTCACTGTCAAGTATATATTAACCTTTCGGTAGTTCTACTTAACCGGCTGCACCGCCTGAGAGGTCTTCAGATGCTCAGAGACCCTCTTCCTTAGTTCATTCAGCTTCTCCTCCCCTATCTCCTCCAGCCAGTCAGCTCTGGCCCTCGCCAGCAGCTCCTTGTACCTGTTCCTCACGGTGACCTCCGTCACGTTGGCTGCCTGAGCGAGTTCCCTCTGGGTCCTGTGGATGCCCAACTCCTGGCAGGCCATGTAGACAGCCGCTGCGGCGACACCGACAGGCTCCCTTCCCATGGTGGCCCCATTCCTCTTGGCTATCTTTATTATCCTTATCGCCTGCGTCGCTGCCTCCTCCGGTAAGGAGAGCTTCGACGCTATCAGGTAGACGAAGTTCTCCGGCTTGGGTGGTGGTATCCTTATCCTCAACTTCCTGAAGAGGAACCTGAAGCTTCTACCGACCTCCTTTTCCTCCAGGGCGAAGAACTTGGATATCTCCTCCAAGGTCTTGGGCACGTCCGTTCTCCTACAGGCGGCGTATATCACGGCCGCGACCATGGCATCCATGCTCCTCCCCTTGACGAGACCAGCCCTGGCAGCCATCCTGTAGAGGGTGGCTGCATCCTCTATCGTCTCCTGCGGCAGCGTTAGGGAATCAGCGGCATCCCTTATCTTCCTGAGCGCCGGCTCTATGGTCTTCTCCTTGGAATCAGCGGCATGCTTCTGGGCTCTCTTCAACTGGTTCACAGACTTCTTGCTAGCCCCCTTGGTCAGCACTATATCGGTATCCAGACCGAAGCTAGGTCTCAGGGGTGTTATCGGGGCTCCCGCATGAGCTCTCTCTATGTACTCATCGGAATCGAATGCCCTCCAGTCTTTAGAGAAATCCAAAGCACTAGAATCGAGTATGAGTCCACAGTTCTGACATATCAAGTCCCCGGTGTTGGGATCCTCGACGACATTCTTGCTACCACACCTGGGGCAGGATATGCTCTCCTCGTCGACGGGCTCACTCCTTCTGGCCCGTCGCTCCCCGAGATCTTCAGACAGTTAACTCACCACCCTCTTCGTAGATTGCCGAAATAATTTGGGGGAAGTCATATATAAATTTTTCCATGAAACTTTCGCCAGAAAATCGCGCAAGTAAGGGGTACTGCTTCCAGATCCAGCCCAGCAATTATTAATATTATGTAGCATCGTGGAAGAGATAACAAAAATAATTCAGCACTATGCGGGATTAAGTGAGTGCTACCGATCGCCGTGGACCCCAAAGTTTTTAGCTCACCGCCCCTCGCTCAGCGCGGGAGCGGCCGTAGTCTAGCCTGGACAGGATGCCGGCCCTCCAAGCCGGAGACCCGGGTTCAAATCCCGGCGGCCGCATTCACCCCAATTTCAAAGCCGGTGAGGGTGCTCGCTCGGGTGAAAGGTCGACAGGTATTTGAGTGCAGTCACATTTACCTCTTGAGATTCATCGAATGGGATCCGACTGTGCCATGCGCCTGATCAGTTCCCGAGGCAACTCAACATCAATTTTTTAAGGCAGCACGGCTTCACGGGAGGAGAGCTTATGAGGGATGATATAGAGGGCTTAGAGGAGAGGATCTCCTCAGCCGTTATGGAACTAGCCAAAAGATACGGATTTTCATCGGAGAGGTCTCTGAGATTTATATCTGAGTTGACTTTAGCTTTCCTGAGGGGTGTCCTATCCTCCAAGCAGAAGTTCTCCGGCATATCCGAGATACTCAGGGGCGAGGAGGAATGGAGGTCAGTGGCTTTCTACGTGAAGAGGACTCCGGTTTGTAGCAGTCCTTGCTTCGTATCCCATGATCTCGAGGCGGTAGTTAGGGAGTACGGGTTTGGGGACTCTCACTACGTATTGATGCTCAAGAGGCTCTGTGGGGAAAGATGAGCTGGGAGAATGTGCTAAGGAAGGAAATCCTGATGCTGGTTTTCATACTGCTCATACCGACCTTTGATTCGTGCCAGACCGATGAGGTGACTGTGCTCATATCCGATAGTCCCGCCAGCTTCCTCCCATACCTGCATCAGGTGAGGGAGGGTAGGTGCAGATTTATCCTAACACAGAACGCTGAAAAAGTTAAAAATATAATGGAGAATATGAATATGTCTTTCAAGATATTGCGAGAAAGTCCCGGAGATGACTTCTTGAGGGCGATGGATCCTCACGACCTGGCCTACGCGCTCCTCCTCGCGTCTGGGCTGGAGCGAGTGGATGCCAGCGAGCTACCACTGCTTCGCGATCGCGCAAGGGAATTGGAGAAGGAGATCTCGCAGCGAAGGAGCGATGTCTCGGTGGTGTTCTTCAGCTCGGACGGGAGCGATTACGCCTTCCTAGCAGCCTACGCGGCGGTGCTCAAGGACGCGAAGCTCCTGGACATGGATAGGGGCTTCGATGCATCCCTCCTGAGGGGCTCATCGACCGTGATCGTGGTGACGAGGCCGCTTTGGGCGAACAACTCCGTGAGGTACGAGAGGATGATGGAGCACTTCACGAAAATAGATGAGGATCCCTATTTGGATGTCTCCTTCGGCATATTGACTGGGAACAGCATTGAGACTCCCTTCCTCATGCTGATGTCCGACGAGATACTCCGCAGAATCCCTCCAGCGAGGTTCGTGGGGATATCCATAATCGAGGATCTGCCGCTCGCCTGGAAGGTGGAGAGAGTCGCTTCGATGATGGGGCTCCCCACTGAGGTTTACCATCCGGATCTGAGTCACTCCAACATGACGGAGGATGCTGTGAGCTCCATCCTGAGCTCGGGAAGGGGCATCTTTTACCTGTCCCTTCACGGAAACCCTAGCGTGATGGCCCTGAGATCAGATGGTTACGTTCTCCTTGGGGCCTCGACCGTCAGAAGATTGGACATTTTTGGTTCAATGATAATCACATTATCCTGCAGCACGCTGAAATTCTCGGAAATGGAGAGCCCAAATGGGTCAATAGCGTACGCGTTCTTGGACTCCGGGGCCCTGGCATACGTGGGATCCACCAGGGTGGAGTTCAGCGTGGGCTCGGAGTTCGGCACATCATACCCCGACCTACTGCTCTCACTCCTCATGAACGGGACCAGCCTGGGGGAGGCCGTTAAGATAGTGAACAATCTGAAGATCGGAGATTCGGGAGGGAGAAGGGATTCGGCCAGCGAGGTCCTCCTGGGGGATCCTACGCTCAGAATAGGGCCCGGAAGACTCCCCTTCAGGGTCTCAGGCAGGGGAGGAAGGTACATCATAGAGATAAATGGGGCGACACCAACGCTTTTCCTCAGGGTGCGGGAGGAGGGAGTTCCCTCCGTGACCTCGGGGGTGCCGGGGCTGCACGTGAAGTGGTACGGGGATGAGGAGGGGATCTTCATATACATCACGACACTCTCCACGAGCTATGCTGGTTACTTCGAATCAGGGGATAGCGTGAAGGTCGAGATGAGGAAACCTATTGCTGAGATAGGGATCATCCCCTACTTCCTACTGATGATCACGGTGGCGATTAGCCTGATACAGCTGGTGAGGCGCCGCTAGCATCATTTATAAGTGAGTTACACTGCTGGCTACATGGCCCCGGTAGCTCAGCCCGGTCGGAGCGCCGCCTTGGTAAGGCGGAGGGCGCGGGTTCGAATCCCGCCCGGGGCTTATGAAATGGGAGGATGGGGTGTTAAGGTGGTACTAGCAACCGCTCTGGGACTGAGGTTCGACAAGGGGGTGGTCCTTGCAGCAGACAGGAGAGTCTCCTATAGCAGCTTCATCCTGAGCAAGTCCGCCAGGAAGGTCTTCCTGATAAACGATAGGGTGGGAGTATCTACGGCTGGACTTCCGGGAGACTTTCAGGAGCTGGTCGACATCCTCAAGTACAACATAGCGATGTACGAGCTGGAGAATGATAGGGTGGCGACACCAACTAACGTGGCCAAGATCCTATCCCTCTTGCTTTACCAGGGGAGGTTCAGCGGCATATACTACGCTGAGGTCATAGTGGGTGGCATGGACGGTTCGAGTCCGAGGATATTCGTACTGGACCCCGCTGGAGGGCTGATGGAGGAGAGCTTCGCGGCCATCGGTACGGGGGCCCAGATAGCGACGGGAGTCCTTGAGAGGGGATTCAGGGAGGGCATGAGTGAGGAGGAGGCGATCGAGCTGTCCGAGAGGGCGATGAGGGAGGCCATAGCCAGGGACGCCCTCTCGGGGGATGGCATAGACATGTTGATCATAACGGAGAGGGGGAGCAGATCGGAATTCATACCCATCAGAACCGTCTGAGGAGATCCCGGATGGCTAGAATGGTAAACACAGATAGACTTAAGAACGTGCTGATAGACCTGGTGAGCATAAAGAGCTTCAGGGGGAAGGAGGGGGAGCTCGTATATTACCTCCAGGACCTGCTGGCCAGGTACGCCGATAAGGTGATACATCAGCCTGTTAAGGAATGTGCAGGAAATGTTATAGCCTATAAGAACATAAAAGATTCAGATAACATTCTATTTTTGGCTCATATGGATACATTTGAGATATACTCTAACTGGACCAGGAACCCCTGGGGGGAGCTGGAGGGGGAGAGATTCTACGGGCTAGGGGTTTACGATGATAAGAGCACCCTCGCGGCGATGATAGAGGCCCTGATAAACTCACCAGATGATGGAAAAGGTTTGGTTCTGGCCGCCGTTTGCGATGCAGAGGGATTCAGCAGGGGGACCTATGAGCTGCTCAGGAGCGGGTTGCTCCCAAAGGTCAGGGGGGCCATAGTCGCCGGCCCGACCAACATGAGGCTCTTCAGAGGGGCATACGGGAGGTTCGTCTTCGACATCGACGTGACCGGCGTCTCATCCTCGGGGACTGAGGAGAGCGGGATCAACGCGATCGTTGAGGCCGCTAAGATAATACTCTGGGCCATAGAGCTTCCCAAGGTGGATGGTATAGGGGGGAGCGTCGCCCCCCTGACGATAAAATCGCCGGAGCTCATAATAGCCCATCCGGATAAGTGCCTGATCAGGTTGGACAGGCACTACCCACCGGGGCAGGATCCGGGCGTCATCAGGAAGAGGTTCATGGAGTACATAAGGAGGACGCCGGAGCTGAAGGCCAAGGTGTCGATTTCGCTGATGAAGAGGCCTACCCCGTTCATGGAGCCTTATGAGCTGCCCGAGGGGGATGATTTCGTCGAGTACATCCAGGGGGTGGCGAGCAGCGTGCTTGGTGGCAGGATGGAGACATCCGTTTACTGGACGGTATCCGATGCCAACTACCTAAGCAGACTCGGCAACATAAAGTCCGTGATACTCGGCCCCGAGGGAGGGAATCATCACTCCCCCGACGAGTACGTGAAACTGCCATCGGTCTTCACCCTGGCCGAGCTCCTGAGTGAGCTGTTGAAGGGTTAAAAAATGACGGACCTGTGGACCTTCTTGAGGGGGCTGATCGTCTTCTGGGTCGCCCTATATGCTCTGGGAATCCTGATAAGGAGGTTCAGGAGGTTGGAGTCCATCAGACTGGGCCTCTTTTACTTGGAGATATCGGCGGACCCGAGGAAGTTCTCCAGGCTGATAGGTCCAGCGTCTAAGCTAATGGGTCCAGCCTATAAGGCATCGATAGCCCTTACATTGGTCTTATCGATGCTCTCATCCATCTACCTGATCAAGATAACCGTGGACTCCCTCTTTGGTCCCAGGGTTGCTCAGATAGTTCCCGTGATACCCGGGGTCACCTTGGACATAACGCTGCCGGCCCTCCTCTCGATATTCGTCGTCCTCCTAGCGCATGAGGTGCTGGGTCACGCCACGCTCAGCCACTATTTTGGGATTCCCGTGAAGAAGATAGCATTCTTCGTACTCTTCTTCCTCCTGGGGGCTTTCGTGGAGCCGGAGGAGGAGCGCCTGAGGAAGGCGGATCGGATGAGGAAGATGGGCATATACTCGGCCGGCATCTTCGCTAACATCCTAACTTTCCTGCTGTTCCTAATAATAACGATCTCCCTGTTCCCCGGGTTCTCAATAGACGCGGGCTCAGCCAGGCCCTCGGGCGTTTACGTCGAGAGGGTCTTCGAGGGAGGACCCTCATGGGGTTCCCTTCCAGCCGGGGTCGTGATAAGGGGGATAGGGGGCTATGAGGTCAGGGACCTGAACTCGCTTTCAGAAGCCCTTAGGAAGTTCAAACCAGGAGATTCCGTGATACTAGTGACCGATAAGGGGAATATAACGGTGAAGCTTGGCTCCAGACCCGATGACCCTACCTTGCCGTACCTGGGGGTTCAGCTCGATCCGATCCCATACTTCGACCCCCTGATACCCATCCCCCCGGGCGTGACCATGCAGCTGCTCGAGTTCCTCGTGCTCACAATGATCTTCAGCTTGGGTCTGGCGGCCATAAATGCGCTCCCGATACTCCCACTGGACGGAGGTCTGATGCTCTCCGAGATATTCAGCAGGTATGCTGATGAGAGCCTGGCTAGGAAACTGGCTTGGGCGGTGTCGGCACCCTTCGCCCTCATGCTGATATACAATGCCCTTATATTCTTCCTGGGATGATTGGGGTTGAGGAATCCTTTCTCCTCGGTCCCCGATCCTTTCGGAGTCGAGGAGCTGATAGACATATCCTTCAGGAGGGCCTTCTCAAGGCCCAGGGCCATCGGGAAGAGACGCGACATGATATCGGGAATAAGAGCGAAAGAAATTTCAAGAATACAGTCAATTTATGATACAATTTCATCAAAGTTGGATAGTATTGTGAAAAGTTTTCCGAGCGTGGAGAAGCTGGATCCCCTCTACAGAGAGCTGCTTGAGATAATGGGAGGAATAGATGAAGTTAAGCATTCCCTTGGGGCATTATCTTGGGCCTCTAGGACCATGAAGAGACTTCTCAGAACCTACTCATCCTTGATAAGGAGGGAGGAAGATCCGGAAAGGATCGCTGAGCTTAGAAGGGAGTTTCTAGGGAGAACAGTCTCCATTCTGAGGAGGATCAGCAAGGAGGTGGACTTCCTGAGGGAATTGATCCCGAAGCTCAAGGATCTACCTGATCTAGACACTACTTCACCCACCGTTATAATAGCAGGCATGCCGAACACCGGAAAGAGCACCCTACTATCCAAGCTGACCACCAAGAGGCCCGAGATAGCCCCCTATCCCTTCACGACTAAGGGCCTCATAATAGGGCATGGGGCGATACCCTCCGTAGGCAGGGTTCAATTCGTCGACACGCCCGGCCTGTTGGATAGGCCCCTGGCGGAGAGGAATAGGATGGAGCTTCAGGCCATAGCTGCTCTGAGGCATCTCAGAGGACCCGTGCTTTACCTGTTCGATCCGACCGAGACATGCGGTTACAGCTTGAAGCAGCAGCTCTCATTACTCAATGAGCTGATGGGCACGCTGAGGAAGCGCTACCTGGCGGTCCTCAACAAGAGCGACATGTTCGAGGACTTCAGAGATAACTTCACTAGGGTGGAGGCCGAGTTGAGAGGAGTCGGTGTTGAGAGCCTAAGGATATCTGCGGAGAGAGGTGATGGCATGGAGGAGCTCCTGAACATCCTCGATAAGATCCTCAGGGAGATCCGAGATGAGGTTGGCGTTCCTCCTATCGGGTGAGCACCCGGGCATACCGGGGGAGGAGGTCAAGGCGGTGCTGGAGGCCTTGGAAGTCCCCTACTCCGTCGTTGGGGAGATGAGATCATGCCTACTGCTGGACATCAGCCCCTCCGAAGGGCTATTTAGGGACCTAGCTGAGAGGCTCTCCTTCACGAGGAGCTTCGGCAGGGTCCTCTCTATCATGGACCCATCGGATTTCCCTGCGATACTCAGGGACCTCGAGCCCCCTAGGCTGAGCGGGAGGTTTAGGGTCAGAAGTTTCAGGATCGAGGGCTGCTGCAGATCCATCAAGAGGTATGAGGTTGAATCGAAGCTGGGAGAGTGGATCCTGATGGCCAATGAGGGAGCCAAGGTTGATCTCGAGAATCCAGATTATGAGGTGATAGCGGTCCTCACATCGGATACCATAGTGGTCTACCTGAAGGAGGGGGAGGTTGACAGATCCCTGTTCAGGGTGAAGGAGGTTGCTGCCAGACCCTACGTCCACCCTGCCTCCATGAGGCCCACGTTGGCGAGGGCCATGGTGAACCTGGCCAGGACGAGGAGGGGAGACAAGGTGCTAGATCCCTTCCTAGGGGTTGGCGGTATAGCCTTAGAGGTCCTCTCGGTGGGAGCGAGGCTAATAGGTGTTGACATAGATGAGAAGACAGTCGTGAAGGCGAAGAACAACATGATCACATACGGATTCCTCGAAGGCTACAGCCTCCTCGTTGGCGATGCCCTCAAGCTCGATCTGGGGGAGAAGGTGGACAGGATAGTCACGGATCCCCCCTATGGGAGGATGAGCGTCTCCAGGGGATACGCGCCCAGGGAGCTCGCGTCTAGATTCATTTTTAAGATCCCCGAGTACCTGAGGAGCGGCGGATGGGTATCCATCTCCGTGCCCGCGGACTTTCTGAGCTCGAAGGACTTCGAGGAGGTCGGCTTTGACGTCATCAAATGGTTCGATGTGAGGGAGCACAGATCCCTGACCAGGAGGATCTGGGTGGGGAGACTGAGCGATCCCTGAACGGAGCCACAGTTGACACTCCCCCTGCTTAAGAGGGATTCTTGCTTCTACGGCGTTCATCTCTTCGGTGTTCACAGCCCTTCTAGGCTCCCACCTGCATCCATCCCACCTTAGAAGCAAGGGGTCTGCCACGACCCCGTTATCCCTATCCC
>MAIU01000001.1 GCA_003344655.1 Candidatus Korarchaeota archaeon NZ13-K | reverse complement strand
CCCTAGAACAACCCGGTCCCCCCAGTAAGAGGAATGCCATTGAGCTCATCGTCGGATCCGAGGGCATACTGGGCGTGATAGCCTCTGCCCTGGTGAGGCTCAGGTACCGTCCGGAGTCGAGGGTCTCCTACTACATGGAACTCAATGACGTCTCAGACTCACTTCTGATACAGGACTCACTGGAGAGGGCTGGCATCGAGGTCTCTGGGTTCGAAGTTTATCACAATTACAAGGAGCTGATGGAGGGAAAAGACTTCACCGGTGTTGAGGCCATAGGTTTCTTGGAGATCTCGGGAAGTCCCGAGTGCATCGAGAGATGGAGGTCTCGCGTCCATGAGGTGCTGTCTGAGATAGCGATAGAGCACAATGAGGTGGAGGGAAGCGAGGTGGACAGGGTCTGGGAGAGGAGGGAGAAGATATACAGGGTAGCCGGATCCAAGAAAGTTTCTATCAAGGTGGTGAGCATGCTATCTTACAAACATTTGATCAGAGATATCGTCCAGGAAATAGATAGGACCAGCGCGAGGATGAAGATCCCCTCAGTGACCGTGATAGACCCTCCCCTAGGATGGGTGACGGCCATCTTCCTCTATAACGCGAGGGATCCCAAGGAAGTTGAAAGGACGGAGAAGGCCTCACTCAACCTAATAGAGAGTGCATCCTCGCTGGGTGCATCCTTAGGATTCGGGACGGGAGTTGGTGTGCAGAGGATCAACGAGAATTTCGATGAGGGATACTTTCACATGATAAGAACTCTCAAGCAGATGCTGGATCCGAAAGGGATAATGAACCCCGGAAAGCTCCTATGAGGTGATCCCTTGGAGGTGGAGTTTGATCCTGAACTCTCCTCAGAGCTCTCCAGGTGTTTGGGCTGTGGTGGTTGCAACATACCCTGCCCCCTCTTCAATGCCGAGGACAGGCTCGAGAGCTCAGGTATGAGATCTAGGATGAAGATACTCTACATGCTCTCAAGAGGCAGCATTGAGCTAACTGAGAGCACTCTCAGGCACATATTCACATGCGCCAACTGCGGCCTGTGCGATCGCTACTGCCCCGTTGACATCAGACCCTTCGACCTGCTGGTCAGAACCAGAGGTTCATTCATAGACATGGGTTATGTCCCCCTAGTCACCGTCGGTATGAGGGACTCCTTCAGGAGATCAGGCAGTCCAATAGGTGGGGACCTGATAAAGGGCAACTGGCTTCCTCCGGATTTCCAGCCTAAAAGGGGATCAAGTGTTCTCTTGTTCGCCGGATGTTGGATGCATAAGGCCACTGAGATCGCCTTGAACACCATGAGGATCCTAGGGAAGGTCTCGGAAGATTTCACTACGATAGGTCCCGATGAGCCCTGCTCCGGCGCTCTTCTCTACATACTCGGAGAGAGGGATCTCGCCAGCGAGTCGAGGGAGAGGCTAATGAGCATGATATCGGAGCTCAGCCCCAAGGAGGTCATTTCAGGATGCTCGCTGACCCCTAGGGTTTATGCTGAACTCAACTTCACTGCTCTGACATCATTCATTCTCAGGTCGGTCAGATCCGGGGATCTGAAGCTGAGCAGGTACAAGGGTAAGGAGCTGAGAGTGCTGCCTCTACCCTCATGCAGCAGTGAGAGCTCCCTTAAGGTGCTACTCACGAGCATCGAGGGGATCGGTGTTATAGAGCCCCCCGAGTGGCTCTGCTGTGATTGCGGGTTCACATTATTGTATAGGGAAGAGGGGGAAAGGTTCTCTAACTGGGTTCAAAGGGTGCTGTCTCTCGCCAGCGCTCACGCCGCGACACACGTGGTGATAGAGGACGTGGGGTGCTATGCCATGTTCACCGATATTTTGGAGACGAAAGTTAGATCGAAGGGGATAAAAGCTTCCCATATATCCAGTTTCATGTTAGAATTTATAAAATAGTTATCCATTAGAGCCGAAGAATTTTTTGGATGGCAGGTCCCTTAACGCACCTCAGGGAGGTGATGTTCCCGACGGACGCGTAGATGAAACCAGAGTCCTCAGCTTTTTGCGCATCTAGGATGAGTCTGCCATCCAGAAGGAGGACAGGGTCTTCTCCAGCAAGGCTTCTCAGCTTCTTTAGATTCACTTCCTTGAATATGGAATGATCGCTCGCTATTATTACCACATCGGCCCCCCTCACGGCCTCCTCCAACTCATCGAAGAAGGTAGCTCCGAATGATTCGCGCACTAGCGGATCATGAACCCTGACCTCATGACCCCTTCTGACCAGCTCCCTTATCAGATAACCAGCAGGCGACTCCCTAGTATCAGGCACATCCCCTTTGTAGGTTACACCGAGGACGCAAACCTTTCCCCTTCCCTCCGGCCTCTTGCTCCTCAGGAACTCATCCACCAGCTCCGCATACCTGTAGGGCATCCGTTCATTGAGACTCCTCGCTGTGTTTATCAGCTCGGGCGAATATCCCTCCTCTACGGAGGCCCAGTAAAGGAAGAGAGGATCCTTGGTCAGGCAGCTACCACCTACCCCTATCCCGGGAACCAGCATCCTCACCCTAGGATGCCTGTTTACTATCTCCCTGACCCTCCTCACGTCCACTCCCAGGCTCTCACAGACCCTAGCAACTTCGTTCGCGAAGGCTATGTTTACGTCCCTATATGCGTTCTCAACGAGCTTCGATATCTCCGCAGTTAGGGGATCGGTGACTTCTATGCCTCCCTCAACGAACGACTCATATAGCAGCCTGGATATCTCAGCCGACCCCTCATCAATGGCACCTATTACCCTGCAGCTCCTGATGAGCTCCTCGATCAGATTTCCAGGCATGGCTCTCTCGGGGCAATAGGAGATGAAGAGATCTTCGCCTGGCCTGAAACCAAGTTCCACTACTTCCTTTAGTATTAGAGTCTCGAAGGTCTTGGGTGGGAGCGTGCTCTCAATGACTATCAGCCCACCCCTGTTGATCGAGGATAGAGCCGTCCTGAGCGCCTGCATGAGCATGCTCAGATCCGCAGATCCATCCCTTCTAGGAGTGGGAACCGCTATTATTATCACATCCGAACCCATGAGTTTCCTTTGGTCATTGGTTGGGAAGTATCTAGACCCTAGATGCTTGAGTAGGAGTCTCTTGATCTCCCTTTCCCCCTCAAGCCTAGTCTTACCGCTGGACAATTCTCCTATTACTCTCGGATCGATATCGTACCCCACCACCCTGAATCCGGAATCCGCTAGGATGAGTGCTATGGGAAGACCTATATAGCCCTGTCCTATCACGGAGATCTTCGCACTCCTACTCAGAACTCTCTCTCTTAGGTCGGAGGGGCGCTCATTCATTCCGATCCTCCTTCATGGCCCCCTCGTCGTACAAAAGCTATTCCATTGAAATCATTGAAATCGATGAAATCCAAGGGAGGGAAAAACGCTCTCAGCCTATATCAAGGTTCCCTGCCTCTCCCTGACCTTCAGGCGGGTTATGTACCCGGCTATCCGGTTTCTATATGTCTTGGATTTTATCTCAGCTATCTGAGATAGGATCACCTTGTTGTGCTCGAAATCCTCCGTCCAAAGATCCGGATACTGTTTCACAAGCTTATAGGCTGTTCTCTTGATGGCCTTCTCCCTGACGGTCCCCATAATCATCCGCTTCACCTCACGAGTGGGAGCTATAAGCGTTACCCCACCCTCACGGGGGTCGCCCGAAGAGATTATATTAGCGGCAAGTGTCGTATAATCACCGCCCGCCACCTCATGACCCCGGGGGTAGGGAGGAAAGCGTGGGCTGATCGATGACCCTCGGGGACTAGTTGGCGGGCGGACAGGCGGAATTAAGGGAGGTTTATCCGATGGAAGGTAGGAGAGATGTCTTCCATCCCAAGTACATAGCCAAGCTTGAGGTCTCCGTTAATGGGGTCGTGGAGACGAGCGATGTCATAGGCGCAATATTCGGACAACTCGAGGGACTACTGGGTCCAGAGTTGGAGTTAAAAGAGCTTCAAAGGACTGGAAAAATTGGTAGAATAAACATAAAGCTGAGAAGGGAGGGCGAAGGATCTAAAGGAGTGGTCGAGCTATACTCAGGGCTGGATAAAGTGAGAACCGCTCTCCTCATCGCCGCGATGGAGACCATCGATAAGGTAGGTCCCTATCAAGCCAACTTCAAACTCATAAAGGTGGTTGATGAAAGGGAGGAGAAGAGAAACGAAATAGCTAAGAGAGCCGCTGAAATACTGAGAAATTGGTCAATAGAGAGAGAAGATAGTTTCAGGAGGCTCATAGAGTTCGTAGAGAGGGAGAGCGCTAAGTCGAACTTCATACTCTATGGTGAGGAGCAGCTCCCGGCGGGCAGGGGAATCGAGGAGTCCCAGGAGATAATAGTGGTTGAGGGAAGGGCTGACGTGATGAACCTGCTGAAGTATGGCTTCGATAACGTGATAGCGATGGGCGGAGCTCTGGAAAGAGTTCCCAAATCTCTGGTAAAGCTTATATCGGAGAAGGAGGCTACAGCTTTTGTTGACGGGGATAGAGGAGGAGAGATGGTCCTCAGAACGCTCCTGGAGCAGACGGATATAGATTACGTGGCTAGAGCACCTGAGGGGAAGGTAGTGGAGGAGTTAACAGCGAAGGAGATAAGGAAGGCCCTATCCTCAGCTGTGCCCGCCGATGATGTGAGGAGGGAGCTCGGTATACCGGTAGTAGGGGAGAGGCAACATCAGGCAGGCCCTAAGTCCATTTCGGAGGGAAAGAAGTCAGCTTCTGAGGTGGATGAGAGGCTTTCCAGGATACCGGAGATTTTCAGAGGGTTCTATGAGAGAATAAGGAACACGGATAAGGTCCTCCTATTGGATGAGGGACTAAACGTCTTGAAGGAGATTTCTGTAGGAGATCTCCTTAACGAGCTCAACAGCCTCAAGGGAGTCAGCTACATAGTTTACGATCGAGTGATCACGCAGAGGATAGTCGATCGGGCTTACGAGATTGGAGTGAAGGCCATAGTCGCTAACGTGGCGAAGGACGTGGTGAGGAAGGGCGCCGGTCTAGCGATATACACGGTACAATGAGGATCGAAGGTGTAAAGACTTGAGGGTCTTGGAGGAGGATCTGAAGAAGGGATTCGTGAGGCTGAGGGTGGACAGCCTGAATGATATGTACTGGCTGTCCACGGTGCTCGAGAGGGGAGACCTAGTCACCATGAAGACTCTGAGGAGAGTCAAGCAGGATGGGATAAGGGCTGATAGTGGGGAGAGAGTGCCAATGACACTAACGATAGAGGTGGATAAGGTGAAACTTGATCACTACTCCTCCAAGTTGAGGGTATCTGGCATCGTCAGGGTGGGGCCTGATAAGTTCGGCATACAGGGGCAGCATCACACCTTCTCCGTCGAGGAGGGCTCTGTGTTAACAATAGTTAAGAAGGAGTGGAAGAGGTCTCACTTGGATATCCTCAGGAGGGCTGAGAGTCTCTCGGAGAAGGGAGAGTTGATTTTTGTGGCGATGGATGACGAGGGAGCTACTATAGCTAGGGTGAGTCCAACGAGAGCTGAAGAGGTTGCCTATGTAAGATCGAGGCTTCCGTCCAAGATGGAGGACCTGAGAGGGAGGGAGGGGGAGGAGAGAAGATACTTCTCCGAGGTCCTGGGCGTTTTACGTGAGTTGGATGGTAGGGTGAAACCTAGGGCAATAGTGGTTGGAGGTCCGGGGTTCACCAAGGAGAAGTTCATCTCCTACGTGAAGCTCAAGGACCCCGGGATCGGAGAGAAGGTGAGGGAGGGTGATGCCAGTAGCGCCACGTTCTCAGGAATAATTGAGATGTTGAGGAGAGGGGAGGCGGATAAGGTCCTGAGGGAGCTTGAGCTCATCAAGGACATGGTGAGCGTGGATGAGATCTTCAACCTACTGGCCAGAGGATCGGATCTCGTGACATACGGGCTCAAGGAAGTCATCGAATCTGTCAATCAGGGGGCGGCGGAGCTGGTCCTCATATCGAGCACCCTGTTCTTCGATCCGGACACTAGGGAGGAGATATTTAACCTGATAGAGGGATGCGAGAGAATAGGAGCTGAATTCCGAATAATAGATTCGGAGAGTGAACCCGGGGAGAGGTTGAAGGGCATAGGGGGCATAGCCGCCAAGCTGAGGTACAGGTTGCATTAGCGCTAGACACCCTCCCTCCTGAGTCTCTCGTCAAGCCATTTTTTGACCCCTCTGAGCCTTAAGAGGGCTTCTTCTATGGATTCCCCTGGCATCAGACGGTAATTGGCGTACAATCCCGTCTTGCCAACGACTCTTCTCTTGGTCAGGACTTTAACTCTCTCCTTAACGGATGCCTCATCTATCCCGAGTATCTTAGCTACAGCACTCTCGTGCCCCACTACTGGGAGCAGAAGGTGACCCGAAGGAGTGGGATATATCAGCTTGAGCTCTTTGTTCACCCCCGGTACTCTAATGCCGTTCCTCACTTCCTCTAACCCGATCCTTCCACCGAATTTGTAGAATTCCCTTTCCTTCATCCTCACCGTCCCCAAGGGGATGGAAACGACTAGTTCTTCATCGAAGTGTATGTGACACTTCGGTACGCTCCTCGGGGAGGCTTGAATTATCTCCCTGTAATAGGGCTCCCCCAGCTCGCCAGACAGCATATCCTCTATCAGCGAGGGAGGTAGGGAGCAGTCAAGGATCACCACATCTATATCACTCTCCCTCCTAACATCCCCCCTGGCTACACTCCCGTAAATGAATCCGATGATCCCTCTCCTCATGAGGATTTCTAAAACAGCTGTCCCTCTTTCCCTCTTCTCCCTCAGTATCTTCCATCTCTCCTCATCGTAAATCTCCTCCCCCTCCGGTTTTATATCGAATGAGCCCTGCACTCCGGATGGATGAGAGAGACCCCTAAAAACTTGATCCGTTGCTCCAAGTGCGGGGCTCCAGAGATCGTGGTAACCAGAAGGTACTCCGGCGAGAGCTTGTGCAGGAGATGCCTCAGGGACTCCCTCCTGAACAGGATGAGGAGGTTTGTCAGTAGGAATAACCTGCTCTCGAGGGATGATGAAATACTTTTCTTGAGGACCGAGTTGCCATACGATGATGTGCTTTCGGATCTTTTCTTCGAGATGGAATCGAGGTTCCCTGTAAGGATAAGCTCCTCCAAATTAAGCCTCGACTCCAGGGAGAGGATCCCTGAGGTGCTCCAAGAGGCCTTGAGAATGTTCAGGTCGAGGGATGAGAAAATCGTTCTCCCTCTGGTGCTCGATGATGTCGTGTACCTCCTGCTGAGATCGATATTCACGGGATCGCCGGATCTGCTGGTGATCTCAGGAAGGCTACACCTCGCTCTCAGGAGGATCGAGAACTTCATCGCACCGTTCAGCGAGATACCGCTGGAAGAGGCGATCGCCCTCTGCGGATGCGAAGTAGAAGGCCCATCTGACGATCCCTACATCAGAATGGTGGAAGAGCTTGAGAACGAGAGTCCGGGAATCAGATTCAATCTTTTAAGGTTCACCGAGAGGGCAGATTTTTTAAGAGCGATGGGGATCAGGTAGGCCAGCGGGTGGTGATGCAAAGACATGTCCGAGAGGGAAGCCTACGAGGTGGTGCCCAAGGAGGAGGACTTCTCCAGGTGGTTCGATGAGGTGATCTTCAAAGCGGAGATATTGGATGAGAGGTATCCAGTGAAGGGAATGTACGTATGGCTGCCTTATGGCTATGAGCTGATGGAGAATATAATGAACATCATGGAGAGGCTCCTCAGGCAGACAGGGCATAAAAGGGTTTATTTCCCATCGATAGTACCGGAGAGCGTTCTTAGTAGGGAGTTTCGTTTCATCAAAGGCTTTCAGGACTCGGTGTTTTGGGTGACCAGGTTAGGTAGGCAGGAGATAGAGGAGAAACTGGCTCTCAGGCCCACGAGTGAGGCAATAATGTATGAGGTTCTCTCTAGGTGGATAAACAGCTACAGGGATCTCCCGATAAGGATCTACCAGATAGCTCCGATCTACAGGTATGAGACCAAGGCGACGAGGCCCATGCTGAGGGTCAGGGAGGTCGCCTTCTTCAAGGAGGGTCATAGCTTTCACGCCACATACGAGGAAGCCGTTGAGCAGGTCAACCTGGAGGTCTGGATATACAAGAGCTTCTACGATGAGCTGCTCATTCCCTACATAGTCGTGAAGACGATGCCGTGGGACACATTCCCCGGCGCCCTCTACAACTACGACATCGTGACGATAATGCCGGACGGTAAGGCATTGGAGCTCGGTAGTGCCATAAATTTTGGAGATTTATTCGCCAAAACTTACGAGTTAAGATACATGGATGAGAAAGGAGAGAAAAGAAACGTTAATACTACTTCATTTGGGATATCCGAGAGATCGCTGGCCGCGGTTATAGCGATACACGGGGATGACAGGGGACTCAGGTTACCGCCGAAGATAGCCCCAATTCAGGTGGTCATAGTCCCAATACCCACGAAGGACTATGAAGAGAGGATAATGGATTACTGCAGGGAGGTGAGATCCGTTCTCTCCAGGGACTTCAGGGCGCACCTCGACGATAGCGATGAGAGACCGGGATACAAGTTCTACAAGTGGGAGATGAAGGGAGTCCCCATTAGGGTGGAGATCGGGAAGAAGGAACTCGAAAATAGGGAATTAACGATATTCAGGAGGGATAAGATGGAGAGAATGACTACACCATTTGAGGGGGTCACTAAATTCATCGATGAACTCTTGAGGGATATCGAGAGGGTACTCGCAGAGCAGGCGTGGAGCTACTTCAAGCAGAGGATTTATCACGCTAGGAACCTAGAGGAACTCATTGAAAACGTCAAAACAAAGGTGGTGTCCTTCGCCTGGTGCGGGAAGGAGGAATGTGGACATGAGGTAGAGGAGAAGGGTGGTTATGGACTGATAGGATATGAGGAAGGCGCCTTGGAGGGGAAGGGCGAGAGGTGCATCATCTGCGGGGAAGAAGCTAAGCATAGGTGCTGGATAGGCAGGTCCTACTGAGCACCCCCACGGCGAGAGCGCGGGCCCATGGGAGAGAAACCTTTTATTCTCATGAGGATCATAGGAGCTGGGTGAGTGTATGCCCAAAAAGAGGAAGAACAGGGGTAGGAAGTTAGGCGGTTCCGGCCATGAGAGAACAGTCCAATGCTCCCAATGTGGCAGGGTGGTTCCGGCTGATAAGGCCGTGAAGGTCACTAGATGGGTATCTCCAGTGGGCGGGAGCTTGGGAAAGGATCTTGAGAGGCAGGGCGCTTACATATCGAAGAGGCTTGAGACCAGGTACTACTGCGTCAGTTGCGCCGTCTACCTGGGTATAGTCAGGCCAAGAGCAGAGGAGGAAAGGAAGGAGTCCCTACCACTCAACAGGGCCGCCACGAAGAGGCAGGTATCGAACCTACCGCTCAAGTTCCTCAAGGTCTGATTCAGAACCAGTCCTCCAACCCTCCCTTCTTACCCCCTGGGGAGAGCTTAAGGGGTGCGAGGGTCCTCTCGATCACCTGATCGAACAAGTTCAAGTAGTATTCCGTATCCGCGTCTTCAACATCAAAGAATTCTGCCGGTCTGGCCCTCTCCGTCACACTGCCCGGACCTTTGACGATTATCATCCTTATAACCTGACCTCTGTGCAGCTCGATCCCCTTCACCTCCTTAAGCCAGAGGGAGACCCTGAGACCCTTCGTCATCCTCTCAAACTTCTCCTCCTCCTTGCCAATCGTCTCAAATATTATCAGGTCCTCCTTATCGAGATCGCCACTGATTATCTTACTCCTGAACCCCTCCACTATCTCCCCTATTCTCTCCCTCTCCCCCCTGAGGATGGCCTCGACGACCGCGCGTTGGGCCTCCTTCACTATCTTGGGATAGTCCCTCCTCACGAACTCAAGGCCCTTAGCTATCACCTTGCCATCCTCCAGCATGTGAGCATACTTCTTCTTGGCCAGGTAGATCCCCCTCAGGGCCCTGTAGCGGAGCTCGAGTTTCAGGGGTATCACCTCAACTATCTCATCCAACACACCCTCACACTCTCCCCTGATGAATTGAATCCCATCCGTGTCCATGTATATGACATCTAGGCCCCTCGACTCCAAGAACTCCTTGACCTTCTTTATGTAGAACCTACCGTAAGCGGATGTGAGCCTTGCTGCCGCTAGATTCTTGAAAGTGGCACCTTCCCATCCCATGTACCCGTACATAGCGTTCGTCACAACTTTTATTGCCTTCTGAGCGGCTTCAAGTCTCCTGTATTCTGGATCATCGTACCCGAGTTTCCTTAGAGACTCCTTGATCCTCGATCTCTCCTCCATCAACATCCCAACGACGTCGGGAATCAACCCCCTCGCGTCCCTGCAGAGCTTGGCCCTGACTCCCTCCACGTTGACCTCCTCCACCTCCCCGCACAGGCCCTCCTCAGGGTTGACCGTTTCGAAGCTCAGGTTGTGCAGGCTCATTATCGAGGGATACATGCTCGCGAAGTCTAGGTAGCAGATGTCCTCATATACTCCGGGGGATTTCATCCAGACGAGGCCTCCCTCATACTCCCCCTCAGATTTCTGGGCCGACTGGGAGACCACCCACCCCCTGTTCCTAGCCTCCTTGAGTAAAATAGCCTCCACTATCTCACCGACGGAGCTCCTCAGCAGCCTGTGAATCGGGATCAGGGACATTCTACATAGCTCCACTTGGTGGTCTATTATTTTATTGTATATTCCAGTTATAGTAATTAATTTCTTTTTTAGATACTCTAGAGCTGCATCTCTATCGCTCTTCCAGACCTCAGGGATCCTGAACTTCATCATTACCTTGGGCCTGCTGACGCCAAGCTCATCGGCTAGCTCGTACCAAGTCCTCTCGGGGAGGTATGGGAAGTCCCTCCAGGCCACCGAGAACAGATCTAAGTTCGCTCTACCCCTAACCCTAGTCTCAACTATGATCGTTCCCCTGAAAAACTTCCCGGTTTCAACAGGCTCAGATCCATCCCTACCCACTTGAAATCTGATCCCTAGCGCTTTCGCCCGCGCCATTATATGCTTGAATTCATCCGCATCCTGGCCATACCCTATCAGGACGTCGGGATCCTCCTTGGCTATTACTGAGGAGAACTCCTCTATCAGGGAGGCATCGTCTAGGTCGCTGACCGACATGATCTCCACAGGGCCCTCGTCCACGGCGTAGGAGATGGCAACCAAGGGACTCTTCCCCTCTATGGGAAAACCATCTTCGCTGTAGATCATGCCGGAGAAGAAGAGCTTCCTCAGTTCCTCCATTCCCTTCTGCTCTCCCGAGTCGGGAGCCGTGAAGGGGACCAAGTTCTCATCAATCACGTATTTGAACCAGGAGGGCAGCCCCGCCTCCATGGGGTTCCTCACGCCCTTGGCGGCCCTCTTCATGGACCTCTCATCCTTGAAGTGAAACTTCACTAGCTCCCTCTCAACTCCCATGACCTTCCTCTTGACTCTCTCCTTCTCCAAGAAGCCTGTGACATTTCCCTCTTCCTCCGGAAAGACGTAGAAGTAGGGTCTAAACTTGACCTTCCTGCTGGATCCTCCCGAGAACCAGAGCGTCAAGCCTTCCTCGGACTCCTCTATGTGGAAGTACATGCCCTCTCCCATGCTGATTCCGTTATATACGCTGGATCCCGAGTATAATAATTGTGAGGGAGTTCAACTCGCTAGTTGTGAGGTACTCGGAGATAGGCCTCAAGAGCTCTACTGTGAGGCATCGGATGGAAAGGATCCTTCAGAGGAATTTAGAGGAGACATACAGGAGTGAAGGTGTCCATTTCTTTAAGATAGTCAAGAGAGCAGCTAGATTGATAGTCTACACGTCAGATCCTAGAGTCAGGGATTCCACAAGGCTTGTCTTCGGTGTGAGTTCGTACAGCCCCTCCATCGAGGTTGAAGCCGACCTTGATGGGGCCGTTGAGCTTGTATCCAGTTGGGGGAATGGTAGTTTCGCTATAAGGGTCCAGAGGGTGACCAAAGAATTTCCAAAGACCTCCTTAGAGTTGGCTAAGGAGCTGGGATCCATCGTTAAGGAGAGAACAGGAAGACCGGTCAACTTGGATGATCCGGATCAGGAGATAATCGTGGAGCTGATCGGAGGCTATGCTTACGTTTCGGATGAGAGGATAAGTGGATACGGAGGGTTGCCGGTGGGCACTCAGGGTAGTGTTGTGGCCCTCATCTCGGGTGGAATCGATAGCCCAGTGGCGGCTTGGTTGATGATGAAGAGAGGGGCTAGGGTGATCCCGGTGCACTTCTCCAAGAGCGAGGCCGAGGAGGAGACGTTCAGGAGGATAATTGAAGTGCTGAGGAGATACTCTTATGGTTATGAGTTTAAACCTGTGGTGGTGGAGCATGCGGGCTTCCTAAGCGAGGTCGTCAGCAGAGGCGCCAGGGAGTGGACCTGCCTTCTCTGTAAGAGGAGGATGCTCATCATCGCAAATAGATTGGCCAAAGAACTAGGGGCCCATGCCATCGTTACGGGAGATTCCTTAGGGCAGGTGGCATCTCAAACGCTGGCAAACCTAGAGGTCGAGAGCAGATGTCTGGAGAAGCCCGTACTCAGACCTCTCATAGGCATGGATAAGGAGGAGATCGTTAGGCTGGCAAAGGAGATTGGAACCTACGACATCTCGATATCCCACAAAGATCCGTGCCCCTTCGTACCGGCGAAGCCCAAGACCTCAGCGGAATGGAGGAGTTTCTCGAGGGTCGTTGAGAGGATCGGATTCAAGGAGATCTTAGAGGATTGTAAGGGGGCTTAGCAGCTTCCGCGTTTCCCGAGCCCTTGGGGAGCTCAGTACTCCGCGGAACGCGGCCAGGCTTAACTTCCGGGTTCGGAATGGGTCCGGGTGTGTCCCTGGCCGCTATGGCCGCTCGCCCCCGTGACGCGAGGGGTGACTCACTTTAAAAACTTGCGTCCCCGGAGTAGGGGGACAGCCGGAGGGGTGCGAAGCCATGCATAAGATGAGGAGACTAGGAAGAAAATTTGATCCAAAAAGCTATGAATCAGAAATTCTTAAGTACTGGGAGGAGGAAAAGATATATGAAAAGCTCAGGGAGTTGAGAGCCAGGGCTAACAAGTTTCATTTCCTAGACGGTCCGCCTTACCCCTCATCGGACACACCTCACCCCGGCACCGTGTGGAACAAGATCATTAAGGATGCTATAGTGAGATTCAAGAGGGGAGAGGGATTCTCCGTATTGGATAAGCCTGGATGGGACACTCACGGGTTGCCCATAGAGGTGATGACGGAGAAGACCCTTGGGTTCTCCTCGAAGAAGGATATAGAGAGCTTTGGGATAGATAAGTTCGTGGAGATGTGCAGGGAACTGGCCTCCAGAAACATAGAGTCCATGACTAGGCACTTCAAGGAATTCGGGGTCTCCTTGGACTGGAGCTCCCCGTACAGGACGTACGATAAGGAGTACATAGAGAGCGCCTGGTGGGGTCTTAAAAAGATATGGGAGGAGGGAAGGCTTTATCAGGGAGAGAGAGCTGTGCATTGGTGTCCGAGATGCGAGACAGTGCTTTCTGATTATGAGGTCAGTGAGAGCTACAGGGACATGATGGATCCCTCGATATTCGTCAAGTTCAAGGTGGTCGGGAGGGATGAGTACCTAGTCATCTGGACCACGACCCCCTGGACCCTACCGGCCAACGTGGCCGTGATGGTCCACCCCGAGGAGAGGTACGTGAAGGTTAGGACGAGCGAGGGTGTCCTGATAATGGCGGAGAAGAGACTTGAGCACGTGCTTAAGGAATCCGGCCTCAGAGAATATGAGATTCTGGAGGAGTTTCAGGGGAGAGCGATGGAGGGTTTGAAGTACGAGCATCCACTCGAGGATGTGGTAGACCTTCAGAGGGACATCAAAGATTTTCACAAGGTGATCCTGAGCTCCGAGTACGTCAGCATGGAGGAGGGAAGCGGCTGCGTCCATGTAGCACCCGGACATGGGAAGGAGGACTTCGAGATGGGTATGAGATACGGGCTTCCAGTGAAAAGTCCCGTCGATGAGAAGGGCGTTTTCACCCCCGAGGCCGGAAAGTACGCTGGCTTGCAGGTGAGAGAGGCCAACGGTTTGATAATCAAGGATCTGGAGGATAGAGGATTTCTCCTGGCTAAGGGCACGATAGTACACAAGTACCCGGTCTGCTGGAGATGTGACACCCCCCTGATAATAAGGACGACGAGGCAGTGGTTCATCAAGCTCTCCGATATAAGGGAGAAGCTCCTTAACGAGAGCGATAGCGTCAAGTGGGTTCCCAAGTGGGGTGGGGAGAGGAGGTTCAAGGACTGGCTGCTGGGCATCGAGGACTGGATAGTGTCGAGGCAACGTTACTGGGGAATACCTATGCCGGTATGGATCTGTGACAACTGCGGTAACATCGAGCTGATTGGATCGTCAAGGGAGCTCGAGGAGAGGTCCGGTGTGAATTTGAGTGATTTGCACAGGCCATGGGTGGATGGAATTTCTTTCACTTGTAAGTCCTGCGGGGGTACCATGAGGAGGATACCTGACATAATGGACGTCTGGTACGACTCCGGAATATCGTTCTTCGCCAGCTTCGGTTATCCGTACGAGAACGCTGACTCCTTCAGTGAGATATTCCCGGTCGATTTCATAACCGAGGGTCACGACCAGGTGAGGGGATGGTTCTTCTCCTTGCTCAGGATAGGGGTCCTGCTCTTCAACAGGGCTCCCTACAAGTCCGTTCTGATGCACGGCTTCATGTTGGACGAGAAGGGGAGGGAGATGCATAAGAGGCTCGGGAACTACGTGCCCCCTCAGGAGATAATAAGGAGGCATGGAAGGGACTGTTTTAGAGCTTTCGTGCTCACTAAGGTTCCTTGGCAGGATCTGAGGTTCTCTTGGAAGGGTATGGAGGAGATGGAGAGGAAGCTGAACATAATATGGAACGTCTACGTCTTCGCATCGACTTACATAGGGGACAGGGAAGTTGAGTCCCTGAGCCCGGATCGGGTGAGGGATCCCATAAACAGGTGGTTGATCTCGAGATTGAATACCGTGATGAAGAACTTCAGGCACGCCATGGAGAATTACAACACACATATCGCTTCAAATGAGATAATTAACTTCCTCATAGAGGACGTGAGTCATCTCTATCTGAGGATCTCGAGGAAGAAGATAAGATCTAGAGATGAATCTGTCTCCTCAGAGTGGTCCAGTGTGCTATATCACGTGCTTAAAAGCGTTCTACCCTATCTGTCCATCGTCACTCCTTTCCTAGCTGAAAAGATATACTTGGATTCTTTCAGGATGGAGGGAGAGCCTGAGAGCGTTAACATGCTCACCCTCCCGCAACCCGATAGCTCCCTAATAGATAGCGATCTGGAATCCCTTATGGAAGTGGCAAGGGCGATAATAAGCTCTTCGGGTCAAGTCAGGGCCAACGCAGGATTAAAGAAGAGACAGCCCCTCAGGGAGATGATAATAGTCCCGGAGAACCCCCTCGTCAGAAGGGCCGTTGAGACGTTCGCCGAGGTCATAGAGGCGGAGGCTAACGTGAAGAGGATAGCCATAGGAGGCCCGCCTGAGGGTAAGGGATGGGCTGAGGGCAGTTTCGATGGAGGAAAAATCTATGTGTCGCTGGAGATAGGTGAGGAGGAACTCCTCGAGGGTCTCTCTAGGGAAATAATAAGGAGGATTCAGCTGATGAGAAAGGAACTGGGTCTTACCTTGGGTGTCGAGAGGATAGAGGTTTACATACAGGGAGATGAGACCGTGAGAAGGGCTGTAGAAAGCTTTTATGACGATATAGCTTGGAACTCAGATGCGGATGCTATTCATCTGGTTAATAGTCCGGAGGAGGTCTCAGGCATCTCCCTAGGTAAGGAGTGGGAGGTCGATGGAAGGAGGGTGTTCGTATGGGTGAGGAAGCTCTAGTTAGGCTACACGGCTGGGTGAGTGAGGTCAGAAATTTGGGAAAAGTTAGGTTCATAGTGATCAGAAATTGGAATGAAAGAGTTCAGATAACGCTGAAGAAGGGCATCGTTGATGACAGACTATTCGAGATATCTGAGAATCTGACACAGGAGTCGGTAATAGAGGTCCTCGGGAGGGAGGTACGGGAGAAGATCGCAGTGGGTGCTGACAGAGAGGTAATACCGGAGAAGATAGTGGTGCACTCTTACGCGAGTCCTCAGCTTCCTCTAGATCCCAATTGGAAGGTTCCCGCCCAAGTTCACACCAGATTCGACAACAGACCACTCGATTTGAGAAGACCCGAGGTTCAGGCAATCTTCAAGATAGAGTCCTCCCTGCTCGATGGTATGGAGGACTGCCTACGGAGGAGGGGGTTCATCAGGGTCTTCACGCCATCTCTGATAGGAGCAGCCAGTGAGAGCGGCGCGGAGGTCTTCAGGGTCGATTACTTCGATAAGGAAGCTTACTTGAGGCAAGATCCTCAGCTTCACAGGCAATTGACAATTCTGGGAGGTTTCGAGAAGATATATGATTTAGGAACGAATTGGAGAGCGGAATTAAGTCGCACCCCTAGGCATCTGAGCGAGTTCAGGTCGCTGGCAGTAGAGATGGCCTTCATCGAGAGCGAGCAGGATACCATGAGGATAGAGGAGGAGATCATCAGGGAGGGAATAAAGAGGGTGATTGAGGAGAGATCCAAGGAGCTGGAGATACTTAAGGTGGATCTGGATGTCCCTAAAATCCCCTTCCCTGAGCTCAGGTTCCCAAAGATTTACGATATATTGGCTGAGTACGGGAAGGAGGTCGCCTACGGGGAGGATTACGATACAGAGGGCGAGAGGATCCTGTGGCAGTACGTAAGGGAAGAGTATGGTTCGGATTTTTTCTTTGTAAACCGCTTTCCGTTCAAAGTAAAGCCATTCTACGTGATGAAGGAGGATGACACTTGGGCCAGGAGCGTGGACCTCCTCTACAAGGGGTTGGAGCTGAGCAGCGGAGGTCAGAGGGAGCACAGGTATGAGGTCCTGATATCCCAGATAAGGGAGAAGGGACTTGATCCAAGGAGCTTGGAGTGGTTCACTAAGTTCTTCGCTTACGGAGCCCCGCCCCATGGTGGATTCGCGATAGGCATAGAGAGACTGCTGATGAAGATGCTGGACCTCAGTAGTGTTAAGGAGGCCTCTCTCTTCCCGAGAGATCCAGATAGAATATTGCCGTAAACTTGCGATCATGAGGACGGCGATCAACTCAGCAAAGAATAAAGTAGGGAGGTGAAAGTTCATAGGGATGGAACGGGTGCCCCGAGTGGTGAAGAAGCTGTGGTTTCTCCTCTTCCTATCGATGATAATACTCACTCACCTGAGGATCTGGGCTCAGCAGGAGGTCTTGAGATACGGGGGAGTCGTCGCTGTAGTGGGGGAAGGTCCTGAGTTGGTCAGCAGGGCTTACAGGGTCAGGCCGCTAGCTATCCTTCATTCGAGCGGTACGTCCCCTTTAATCGCACAGAATGATACGTTTAATAAGGTATCCTTCAATGGAACGCATGTGAGACTGTTATTGGAGAGAAACTCTTCGATCATCACGGTCGGAGATCTCAACGTATCTCTTCTCCCACCACTGCTGGTGAGCTCATCTGGTGGGACGGTCGAGGAGGTCAGCCTGCTGGAGGGAGCTTGCATGGGAGATCTTGAGATCACTGAAGCCAAGAAAGAAGGAATAGCGAGGATACGCTTGAATAACGAATCGCTCCAAGGGTATTGGTCGGCGAGCATTGGGGGGTGGATCTTCCGCAGGGATTGGAACTTGGAGGGAGAGCTGTCCTACATCACGCTCTTCGACAACGGAACATGCCTAGCATTCCGAGGGATCTCTAAGCCCCATGAAGATCTTGCTGTATTGGGGAATGTTACGGGATCCTATGATAGGATTGAGATCTCGGCAGAGGATGGGTCCGTCATCGTCAGGGCGTATGGGCCGCCCATCAAGCTCGCCAGATCCAGTTCTATTGAGCTGAGGAGCGGCCTCCTCCTCTACGAGGGTGAGGTTAAGGCGCTGCTGGAGATTGAGGAACTGAGTGGGGTTCCTTACAGGATAATCGAGCCATCCTCCTGCAGTACATGTGAGTTCAGCGGGATTAAGTATTACTTTGATCCAGGTCTCAGGCTGGACGTTGAGGCGGAGGTGCCGAGCGTCGTTCTGGGCGGTACCACGTTCCAGGTCATGTTAGCACCACCCGACCGCTCGAGGGAGGTCACATTGATCTTCGGAACTACATCGGTCATGTTAGAGGGGATGAATGTGCCGGTGAGAATAGAGATGAACGCACCCACCGTCGAGGTAGAGCGTACCATTAAGCTGCTCATAAGCGTAAGGACTGAATATGAGCTTTTCGGTTGGGAAAGGGACGTCAAAATTTTACCGGCATATGGGGTTTCCCTGGTAAATACCACCCGGGTGTACCTGCTGGGAGGGAGAGGTACCCTACATGTGAGGGTGAGCAACTCCGGTGACCTACCGGCTAGAGTGAGCAGTTTAATCGTGCAATTATCGGATGGAGGTTCCCCGATCAGGCTCTCTTTCCCGATGTATGAGCAGATTCCCCCGAGGTCCTCCATTGTCCTCCCGGTACCCCTGAGCATCCCGATGGGGGGGTATGCGGGGAAGCTCTCTCTCAACATCACGGACTACTCAAATAAAAATTACACAATAAATCTCCCTGATAGTATAATGGTGTATTCTGTTCCCGAAACTCCAATTAACATTATGACCTTCATATCACCTGAGGATCCGAACTTGGGCGATGAGGTGAGGCTCAGCATAAGCTTTAGCTCGATGGTACCTTTGAAGGGAGTCCTAATAAACGTCAGCTCATCCGGCATGGATCCGATATCAGATACCTCCAAGCTCCTAGCTGATATAGGTGAATGGGAGACAGTAAAGCTGGATTTCTCCTTCAGAGCCAAAACTGTAGGACCTTCCTCCATAATGATCTCCTTGCACTACCTCCCCGAGGGATACGGCTCATACAGAACCGTCTTCAAGGAGCTACCGATATTCATCGGGGAGGTGAGCGGGAGGGTCTACGCTGAAACCAGGAGGGCGAGGGTCATGGTTAATGAGAGCGTCGAGGTCAGCATCAGGGTAGAGACCCCCAAGGGTGAGGTCACTCTTGAGTTTCCGCGAGAGGCATCCGTTGTGGAGTCTCAGGGGATGCTGGTGGGCAATAGATTGAAAGTGACGGCCCCTTCTCAATTTAAAGTTGTGTTGCGCTTCAACGCATCGGGCAACTTCACGATCCCCAGCTTGGCGCTGTTTAATGACAGTAGGATCCTGAGGGTAGATGCCGCGCATATATATGTCGTGAGCGAGGCTACGCGTGAGAAGGAGAGGGAGATTCGATCGAAGCTGGCCGACCTCAGCAGGAGGTATAGAACCCTATTGGAGACATTGAGGGGATCTCCTCAGTACGAGGAGGCTTTAAGCACGGTAGAAGAGTTCCTTAAGGAGGGCGAGGCCCTGATAAATGAGGGCAGGATCTCCGCAGCTGAGGAGTCCCTAAAGAGAGCTGAAGATATCATCTTGAGTTTGGAGGAGCGAACTTATACGCAGATGGGAGCCATCCTCAACTTCCTGATATACTTCATCATAGGGGCAGGGCTTTCCCTCTTGCTCCTCATCTTGAGGAGGGCCAAGAGAGGTAGCCGCATATGGAAGTAGAGGGCTGGGCTGAGAGAGCTGCTCGCATCCTTGAGGACTCCCTGAGAGGGATCGAGAGGGTGGGGATCGTACTCCCACCTACTCCCGATGGAATAGCTTCTTCCGTAATCCTTTCCGAACTCTGCTCTCAGATGAGTATAGATTCTGAGTTCTTGGTCTCACTCCCCGAGACGAGTCTAGATGCCGTGGAGTCCATGGTGAGCAAGTGCGATTACTTGATCTTCCTAGAGCTTCCCCCTCACGGTTACGGTCCGATTTCAGTGGCTAGAGACCTCTACAAGGGTCTGATGGTGATAGATCATGGATCCACAGAGATTCCTACCAGCTGGAGCGTGAGCAGGGTGAGATATCCATTGGGTGGCGTTTCAACCAGCCTGATGCTCTACCTAATATCCTGCTATCTATCCAAAGAGAACGACTATCTCTCCTGGATAGCTTTATCAGGTTTCAGAAGCAAATGCTCCTCTGAGCTTTGTGATGATGTTAAGAGGAGATCACAGCTCTATTGGCCCGATTTAATGGAGGAGAATGCCATAGGACTTATCCAAAGAGCTCTATCAGCGGCCTGCTTTGAGGGGGAGGAATGGATCATGATCGCGATATCCTCCCTCCAGGACTCCATAGATGACCCATGGTGGTTTGTGAAGGGAAGTTCGGCCACATCGAGCATACTCAGGTCTAAGTTACCGGAATTCGAGAGGAGGATGAGGGAGCTTCTAGCTGAGCCTTTCATGGTAGAGGGAGGCACGGGCCTCTGGGAGGTGAATGAACCATATCAAAGGTTTGTAGTATCCATAGAAGCGAGGATGATGACTAGAGTAGCAGTATCCTTCTTCTATGATCCTCCACTTGGTCTAGTCTATGTCCTAGCACCTCAGAGTATCGACCTCTACGCTGAGGCATCTCATTTATTAAGGAACGAACCTGAATGGTCCGCTTTCGGAGGAATGGGTTTCCTGTCGATGATAATTAGCTCGAATGCTATGTTAAATGTGCTCATTAGATTAAAAGATAGGCTAAACAGCATGATCGGACGCGACTAAAAACATTAATATCTTCCCGCTCGCCGTAATTCCGGGCCTGACTGGGAGGATGAGAGGGTTTGCCCATTAGGGTGGCCGTTGCGACGGATGACGGTAAGAGCTTAAATGAAGGATCGTTTCACACTGCTAAATTCTTCGCCATATACGATGTTCTGGGTAAGAGCCCTACCAGGGTCGAAATGAGGGTTAACACGAGGAGGGAGAGCAGGAGAGGTCCGGCCTCCGTGTTAGAGATCCTAAGAGACTGTGAGGTCCTGATCGCTAAGAAATTCGATCCGAAGTTGAAGGAGATAGTTGAGGCTAGGGGGATAATAACGTTGGAGACCGAGAAGGAAGATGTTGAGTCAGCTGTACTGGAGGTCGCCGAGAACATCTCAAGGTTAAGCGGATGACTTCGTGCCCACGTTCCCACATGAAGGTCATCATGGGAAGCTTTTTGGCTCAGTTATGCTCTCCGTCTGGGGATGCTTCCTCCCGCCTCAGGTGAATTGGCGGAGTCGTTCCGAAGGATGAGGACGAGATCGCTTGATATGCCTTAAGCACCGCCCAGCATGCTTCCTGATGCTCAGCTACCTCGGACCATAAAAGTTTCAGTTCAAGCATCGGGATCTTCCCAGGAACCCATCTTAGCTTCCAGCTATCATTCCGAGGGCTCATGAGACCATTGCCTGGGATGCTCAGGAACCTGGGGTTCGCTTCGAGTTAGAGTGCTGGGATCTTGCATCAACCTCTTTGCTCGATTAAACTAGCTTGATGGACCAGCGAGGGCCATCTTGAGGCCCCACCTACCGAAGAGCATTTAAAAGATGTAGGGGATGGTTGATTTGTGCTGGAGAGGAAGTCTTATGAGATTTATAGAGATCAAGGTGCTTATTGGAAGAGCAGGGAGATCTTCTCCGCGCTTAGAGTGCCTTCAGATGACCCCGTGGTTGTGAGGATAGATGGGTGGAGGTTCCACAGAGTGGCTGAGGAATTGAAGTTAGATAGACCGTTTGACAGGAGATTAATCGAAGCTTTGTCACAGGCACCCCTCAGATTGATGCAGATGGGATTTCCTCTAGCCTTGTCTTTTCTGTTCTCGGATGAGATATCCTTCCTGCTATACCCCCCGATCCCGTGGAATGGAAGAATAGAGAAGCTGATCAGCGTGATTCCGTCTTACTCCTCCGCCATAGTGTCCACGGCCTTGAATTACCCCGTTTGCTTCGACGCTAGGGTAGTGATCATTCGGGACATTGATGATCTCCTGAACTACCTGAGCTGGAGGCAATCGGAGGCCTGGAGAAATGCCCTCAACTCATATGCCCTACTCGCCTTGGAGAGCAGCGGCTTGGGGAGGGAAGAGGCCGCGAGAGAGCTGGAAGGGAAAAAGGCCGAGCAGCTTCATGAGATAATCTTTGACAGGTTGGGGATCAACATAACCAAGGTACCGGCCTGGCAGAGGAGGGGTGTCATCGTCAGGAAGGGCCATGGGAGGGAGGCTTCAGAGGGGGTCAAGAGGAAACTCCCGCTCGTCGACTGGGAGGTTCCCCTGTTCTCGGCACCCGAGGGCAGGGATTATCTGATAGAATCCCTGAGGGCTTATGAGGAGTCCTGAACATCCACCTCCCAGCAAACTCCACGTCGGCAGGAAACTGTAAAATAATATAACTTGTCACCGATATTAAATGAATATTTTAATTAATATTCCATAAATTCACTAGATCCTAAGCGAAAGTCTTTTAAGACCTAACTCAGAGGACCCACAGGTGACATCCCATGATTCTGGGAATAATCTCGGACTCCCACGACGATGTTGAATCGCTGGAAAGAGCTTTAGAGCTCTTTCAGAGGTTTGGAGTCGATGAGTTAATCCATTTGGGTGATCTAATTTCTCCATTTTCCCTGGATCCAATTTTAAACTCCGGAATCCCATTCAGGGTATTGAGGGGAAACAACGACGCCGAGGTTCTAGTGGCCCTCAAGATCTTGGAGGGAGGTGGCACCTTTCACCCATCGCCAGTCGAGGTGGACCTCGGCGGGGCCTCCTTTTTGCTTTTCCACGGATTCGGGGATAGCGAGCTGACGAAATTCACTGCAATATCTTTGGCTGGAAGCGGTAGGTTCGATTTCATCCTCTACGGACACACGCACGAGGTTCACGTTGAGGAAATCGGTGAAACGCTTGTCATCAACCCTGGCGAACTCTGCGGAAAGCTGAGTGGTAGAAAAACTGCGGCTCTGCTCGATACAGAGGCTAAAAAAGTGGAAATTTTTGATATCTGAGCGGCCTTCCTAGAGAGATTCTATATATTCCCTGATCCTTCTCATCCCCTCTTTTATGTCCTCCATGGGACCCGCGAATGATAGCCTCAGGTAGCCCTCACCAGCCTCCCCGAAGGCCGTCCCGGGGAGCAAAGCCACTCCGGCTTCAAGCAGTAGCTTATCAGCAAGCTCTCTAGAGGAAAATCCAGTAGCCTTTATGTTGGGAAAAGCGTAGAAGGTCCCAGCAGGCTTTATCATGCTGAATCCCTTTGTCCTGGAGACCTCCTCGTATATTACCTCCCTCTTCCTCTCGTAATCTCTCAACATCTCATGGACCTCATCCTGCGGTCCCCTGATCGCCTCGATCGCCGCTATCTGGGCGAAATGGGGAGGACAGGATGACGTGTTGAGTTGTATTTGGGCTATCTTATCAACGAACTCCTGCCTCCCAACGGCATAACCCAGCCTGTAACCTGTCATCGCCCAAGTTTTGCTGAATCCGCTTATCATTATGGCAACGTCCTCCGCCCCCGGGATCGACAGGATGCTCTCATGCTTCCTACCGTCGAACACAATGTCCTCATATATCTCGTCGGATACTACCAGTATGTCCCTCTCCCTGGCCACCCTGACGATCTCCTCGAGGTCCTTCCTGCTATACATGCCACCCGTCGGGTTGGATGGCGTATTTATCACTATCGCTTTCGTCCTGCTCGATATTTGACTCATGATGTCCTCGATGCTGGGGGAGAATCCCCTCTCCTCCTTAAGGACGACGGGTCTCACCATACCACCTATGAAGTTAACTACGCTCTCATAAGCGGGATAGGCCGGCATGGGAATTATCACTTCATCCCCCGGATCCACGAACGACATGAGCGCTCCAAATATGGCCAGCTTCGCTCCCGTGGTGACGACAACATTCTCAGGTTTGACATCTATCCCCCTGCTCTCGGACACCCTCTCCGCTATCGCCTCCCTGAGCTCATATATTCCCGTGGAAGGCGTGTATTTGGTCATACCACTTTCAACAGCTCTCTTGGTGGCTTCTATCACGTGTCTGGGTGGATTATAACCCGGTTCACCTATTTCCAAGTGTATCACGCTCTTTCCCTTTCTCTCCAGCTCCCTAGCCTTAGCGAGTACTATGAAGGCTCCCTCCACGCCCAACTTGCTCATCCTGGAGGCGAAGCTCGGCACACGATCACCTATTGTCTGATCATCCGGCTTTATTAAAAACTCTTGCCCTCATTCCCGGGGCCCTGTGAGGTTACTAGGATGGAGTAGGCCGCTAAGCCGAAGATCAGCTCGTTCAAGAAGACGGTTATCGTTGATGAGGCTAGCGTGAGAGCCAAGGCATCGCCACCGCTCAGACCCATGAGCACCAAAAGGCTGGTCATGACCCACTCCCTTACCCCCATGTTCCCGGGGATCCCAATCGGGATCAGTATCAGGATTATGGAGACCGAGTATATTAAAATGCCTAAAAGGGGATCTATTTTATGTCCCAGGGCCTCAAAGTAGATGAATATCGGCAACATATCGAATAGCCAATTCAGGAAAGCACAGAGTGTCGTGATCAGGAGCAGTCCTCTCTCGGACATCAGATGTCTGAAGGATCTCGAGTAATCTCTAGCCGATTTCTCGAGACTGTCAAGGTTTCTCCTCAGGATTCTCTCAAGCAATTTTATGAGCCTCCTCACGTAATCCTCCCTCATGCTGAATTTGTACATAAGATAGAAAGCCAGTGCCAGGAGCGTTATCGGTACCGCCACCACCAAGCTATTACCGTCCAGCCCTAACGACACCAGGTAGGAGAAGCCGAGGGTCACGCTGACCAAGAAGGGGATTATCATTATAACCCTGTGAGCGACAACGGATGACAAGGCCTCTGCAGCGGTTATGTCAGATCTCTTGGTCACGAAGTATACTCTAGCCACCTCCCCGGTTGTAGACGCTGCCGGGATCAGCAGGTTTATGAAGAGGCTGGTCCATCCTATGAGAAAGACGTCCTTAAATGGCACCCTCCTCCTTAGGAGGAAGTACCATCCTAGGTTATAGAAGAGAACGCCCAGATGTATTGAGGCGAACGCTAGAGCTACAGAAGTCAATCCCATAGATGCCATCCTCTCAGCAGCCGATCTGACGTCGAAGGTCATCAGGAGGGGTAACGTTAGGGCTATGCCGACTGTTATGAGAAGGAAGTTCTTCTTACCTATCCTGGGGATCTCCTCTTGGCTCTCCATGTTACCACACTCATTTACCGTAGAACATCAGCCTCATCGTCTGCACTTCATCCCAGCTTGGCATGCCATCGACGGTACTCGGTCTCGAGACCTTTATTGCTGATGCGGCGTTAGCCAGCCTCAGACACTCCCCCACATCGTAGCCCCTCCTCCTGGCCTTCAGGTAGACGGCCGCGAATATGTCCCCCGCCCCCGTGGTGTCGATCACCTTCACGGGGATCGCATCTACCCTGTAAGTCTCGCCCTCAACCCAGGCCAAGGAGCCCTTCGCCCCCATCTTAACTATCACCTCGTTCGGGCCCTTCCCCGCTATCTTACTGATGCCGGCGACTGGATCTGTCTCGCCCGAGAGAGCCTCAGCCTCCCTCTCGTTCAGGAAAACCTTCCCCGTCTTGCTGAGCAGGGACCATATCCTCTCCCTGTACCTCCTTATCATCCTCATTCCCGGATCCCATGAGGCATCCCTCCTGAGCTCGAGGACTGATTCCGCTATCTCAGGCCTCACGCTCGCCATGTGAACCTCATCTGCTGATGTTATCAGCTCCCTCCTCTCGAAGATATCGGATGGTGTCAGCTCCTCATTGGCTCCGGCGCTCTCTATCATCCTCCTATCCTCCCCCAGCACGTTGAGTATTACCACCAAACCCGTCCTGATCCCTTCTACCATCTTCACACCCGAAGTATTGACCCTGCATCGTCTCAAGGCCTCCAAGTATATTCTCCCCAGGTCATCATCCCCCAGGCATGCGATCACGTATGACTCAACTCCTATCTTAGCTGCAGCCATTGCGAAGTTCGAAGCCGCCCCTCCGGCATTCACGGTGGCTGCCAGGGCTTCTATGGACTCATCCGGACTCGGTATTCTCTCCACGAATATCTTTATGTCAACGTTCGCATTGCCCACTGCCACGAACCTCATTTTCCTCCCTCAGCCTCCCGAGGAATATATTAAGGATTTCATCGAAGACGACTCCCTCTTCCCTGCTCGCATCTATCATGTAGGTTCTTGACTTCCAGGGCTCCTCTCCGATGAGCTTGATGTAATTCTCCCTCACCTGCCTGAGGAAGCTCACCGTGTGGTACACGCTTCCCTCCGGTGCCCTCTTTACAGCCACCTCAGGGCTCAGGTCCAAGTAGAAGATGACGTCGGGCAGCTTGGCCCACCTGTTTATCTCTAGGATCCACTCGAATGGCACGAAGACCCCTTGGTAGGCTAGAGATGAGAGAACGCACCTATCAACTATGATTATTATTCCATCCTCAGCCAACCTCCTCATGTTTTCTATCCTGTCAGCGGCGAATAGGAGGGCCAGGGTTCTCTGATCCAGCTCCACCTCTCCCCTGAGGGCACCCCTGATCAACCTGCCTATCTCCCCATCCGAGGGTTCCTTGCTCCACACAGCCCTCATTCCCAGCTCCATCAGCTTAGCGAATAGCCTCTTGCTCTGAGTGGTCTTACCGGCACCATCTATCCCCTCGAATGCGACCAGCATCCGACCACCTCACGGCCTAACTTTTAATTCACCAGCGCCCCCACCTCATATGCTAGTGGTCGGACCTCAGGACGATTTCAACGTAGCACTCTCCAGGGAGCTTGGGGTGAGGCTGGTCCCCGTGGAGAGGAGGGTCTTCCCGGATGGGGAGGTCTGCCCCAGGGTCATGGGGAGGGTGGATGGTGAGAGCATCTTGCTCTCCATGAGGATGAGCGCCGGCAATTGTAGACCAAACGATTACCTGATGGAGGTGCTCCTCACACTCAGGAACCTGAAGGAGCACATGAAGGCGGGTCGCGTGATCGTCTTGATGCCGTACTTCCCCTACTCAAGGCAGGATAGCATATTCAGGGAGGGAGAGCCCCTCTCCTCAAAGTACGTGATCAATCTCCTCGAGGAATCAGGGGCTGACAGCATAGTGACTGTTACAGCCCACCTCCACAGGCTGAGGGATCTGAGGGGGTTGTCCATCAGGGCCGATTTCCTTAATCTGAGCGGGTTCAAGCCCTTGGCTGAGGAGCTCAGGAGGCTCCCTCTCAAGGACCCCTTCATCCTAGGCCCGGACACCGAGAGCATAAACTGGGCCAGGGAGTTAGCTGAGTACTATGGGGCGGCTGAATACGACTCCCTAGAGAAGGAGAGAGATGTAAGCACCGGCGAGATAAGGACCTTCGTCAAGAGCTTAGATCTGGAGGGAAGAGACGTCATAGTGGTCGATGACATCGTCTCAACGGGCGGAACTATGGCGAATGCCCTCACGGCGGCTAGGAGGATGGGCGCGAGATATCTAGTTGCGTCCTTCGTCCACCCCGTGCTCGTCCCTGGCTCTCTAGAGAGGATACTGAGGGCGGGGGCCGACATTTTGGTGGCAACTGACACCATAGAGTGGGCGGGATCCAGGGCCAGCGTCGTCCCGGTGATAGCGGAGGCTTTAAGGTCGGGTGGTCTCACTTGAAATTGAGGTTAGGGGTGATGATCTCCAGTCTCATCACGGTGTTCATCTCGCTCCTACTGTTTTACATCTCCTCGGAGCTCCTCCCCTACTTCCCCCTCTCCCTCCTAGGCATCATCGCCGGCTCGGTGCTCATGATCCTCTCAATAGCTATGATGCTAGGTAAGAGAATTGCTTTCGAGATCCTCTCGATCTTCTACTTCATCCTAGCTCTAAGCGGCATCCTGCTGATGCTAAACCTACCGCCTGAGGGTTTGCTTGTGTTCCTACCATCGCTGGCATTGGGGGTTTATCTCCGTAGACAGATCGCGGCCTTGAGGGAATCTGATCGCGTCCCTCGAACTGATATTGAAGGGAATCTGCTTTCTCAGAGCGAGGGATTGGGAGAAGATCTATCGGGTTAGTGAAAGGTTATATAGGCCAAAGGGGTGTTAGTACTCGAAGGTGATGCCGCATCCCGAGGAGGAAGGTTCGTGAGGAGGAGATCGATGAGGAGGAGGGGGAGCTGGGGGAGGTCGATGAGGAATACTATGAACCCGAGGCCGAATACGATGAGGGACATGATCTGACGGAGCTCGAAGGGGTAGGCCCCGCCACGGCCAGGAGACTCAGAGAAGCGGGATTCACGAGCATCGAGTCGATAGCCATGTCCACGCCCGCTGAGCTAGCTGTTTACGCAGGCATAAGCGAATCAGTGGCCCAGAAGATCATACAAGCTGCTAGGAACAGGCTTAACATAGATGTGATGTCTGCATACGATTTCTACCAGCAGAGAAAGGCAGTTCAGAGGATAACGACCGGATCAAAGGCCCTTGATGAGCTGCTGGGAGGGGGTGTGGAGACCCAGTCTATAACAGAGATTTACGGTCCCTACGGATCCGGTAAGACCCAATTCTGCCATCAGATGGCTGTTACAGTCCAGTTGAGTGAGGAGAAGGGTGGTTTAGGAAGGGGAGCTCTCTACATAGATACGGAAGGTACCTTCAGACCCGAGAGGATTCTTCAGATAGCTGAGAGGTTTGGGATGGATCCGGAGTCAACATTGAGGAATATATTATACGCCAGGGCCTTCACCAGCGATCACCAGATGATAGTGACTGAGAGAGCTGAGCCACTCATAAAGGAGAGGGACATAGGGCTCATAATAGTGGACTCCCTGATAAGCCACTTCAGGGGTGAGTACGTGGGCAGGGAGACCCTCGCGGAGAGGCAGCAGAAGCTCAACAAGTACCTCCACAAGCTGCTCAGGCTATCGCTGGGATACAACTTGGCGGTGATAGTTACCAATCAGGTGGTAGCTGATCCCGGGGCCTTCTTCGGCGACCCGAACAAGCCCGCTGGAGGGCACGTCCTGGGTCACGGTGTCACGGCCAGGCTCTACATAAAGAGGGGGAAGAAGGACAGGAGGGTTGTCAAGTTGGTCAAGAGTCCCTATCTACCCGAAGGGACCGTAGAGATCGCGATAACTCAAGGAGGAATAGAGGACGTCTGAGTTCCCTCGTAATCCCTCTTCTTCCTCTCATACTCATCCCTAGTTCCGACGATCCTAGCAGGTGCCCCCATCACCACCTTACCCGGGGGGACGTCCCTCGTCACGACGGCGCCTGCCGCCACAACGGCACCCTCGCCTATCCTCACTCCAGACACCAGCACGGAGTTGGCTCCTATGACCGCTTCGTCCTCAACCACGACTCCCAGTAGCCTCCTACTTGGCGGGTACTTATCATTGGTGATCACAACGAAGGGCGCTAGGAAGACCCTATTCCCTATGAGGCTCATCGGGGGTATGTAGACCCCGCTCTGTATGCTCACACCGCTCCCTATCCTGACCTTCCCATCTATCACGGAGCTAGTGCCTATAAGAGTACCATCGCCGATCCAGGAGTCCTCCCTTATGAGGACGAAATGACCCGTGTGAACATCGTTACCCATGATGACCCTCTCGTAAACGACCGAGTTGCTCCTTATGAGACACCTCTCCCCTATCCTAGCCCCCTCGCTTATATCGTCATACACTTCCAGACCGGCTCCCGATTCCCTCAGCTTCCTCAGGATGGGATAGCCTATCACGGAGTAGAGGCCCACTATGCTCCCCCTGCCTATGACCGTGGGCCCCAGCACGGTGGCCTCGCCCTCGAAGATGACCCCATCAACTGATGCCTTTTTAGATATGTACATGAGGATCCCGGGGGGTCATGAGGGAGACTATAAAAGTTTCCATAGCTGGCGATGATGTAGAGCTCCCAGCCAATACCAGACTTTCCGATCTATATGATCTTCTGGGGTTCAGCAGATGGGAGATCCTCCTCTTGATCAACGGTAAGCCGTGCTCAGACGATCGTTACCTGGAGGAAGGTGATCTGATCACTTGGATCAGGATAACTTACCACGAGAGCCCGGTGAGGGATGGATGAGGATCTGTGATGTTTGCAGATCCAAGGAGGCTATATACACGAATCACCTGATAGGGGCCTCCCTCTGCACGGACTGCCTCATGAACTCGATAAGGAGGAGGGCCTGGTCCGTCCTTAGGAGCGAGCTTCAGCAGGACGATAGGATCATGGTGGCGCACTCGGGGGGAAAGGACAGCTCACTCGCCCTCCTTTTAACTAAGGAGTTCTCAGACAGGGCTAAGGAATTAGGGACAAGGATTGTCTCAGTAACCGTGGATGAGGGGACCCTCTACAGGAGGGCCTCAGTGGAGCTGGCGAAGAGGTTGGCTGAGAGACTCGGGGTCAATCACATAACCGTTCAGATGAGCGAGGTCCTAGGCTTCTCCATCGAGGACCTGAGGTCGGCCATACCCAAGGATTGGAAGAGGAACGCCTGCACGTACTGCGGAGTGCTTAGAAGACAGATAATAAACGCTGTGGCCAGGGAGAGTGGAGCCACTGTTGTCGTCACGGGTCATAATCTGGATGACCTGATCCAGACCTCCCTGATGAACCTAATCAGGGGGGATCTGAACGCGTTCGCGAAGGTGATGAGGCATGAGAGGAAGTATGAGGAGGGGCTTGTTCCGAGGGTCAGACCCCTTAAGTACGTTTATGAGAGGGAAATAGCCAGCCTGGTGGTGGCTCTTGGGATACCAGCCCACCTGGGGAAGTGCCCCATGGCCCAAGGGATGAGGATAGGGGTTAGGAGGGAAATAGATCGTATCGAGGACTCGGAACCAGGAGCGAAACTGAGAGCCCTCAGGTTCCTTGAGAGGATCTCCTCCAAAATTGAAATCGGTGTTACAGTGGGTAGGTGCTCCATCTGCGGCGAACCCACGACATCAGATACCTGCAAGGCCTGCCAGTTCAGGGAGGAGGCCTCCCTTCTCATGGGGATGAAGGAGAAGATAAGCATCAGGCTGGATCCAATCAGAAGAGTAGCGGGCTCAGCATTTCCATCTTAGGTATGAAGGCCCTGGCCTCGGGTAGCGGCCTCAGACCGTACTCCAATGCCCTGTCGGAGTAATTGAGTATCAACTGCATCATGCTGGATCCCGAGAACCATCCAAGGCCACCAACTTGAGCGTCCAGCTCGTGGAAGTTCGATGAGTCGTCCCTGGGGAGACCCTTACCGTAGAACAGCACGGGCACGGGGTCTCCTGAGTGCTTACCCAAGGAGCAGGGGGTCGCGTGATCACCTGTCACGACGATAAGTAGATCCTCAGGCGGGTCCGTCAGGGGCTCCATCGCTGTATCTATTCTCTCCAAGACCTTAACCTTAAGCTCGGGATCCCTGTTGTGAGAGGCCACATCCGTACCCTTCATGTGGACGTAAACGAAATCGAATTCATCCAGTAGGTCTAGGGCTTTACTCACTTTGGCGGAGAAGTCGGAGTTTGGCAGACCCGTCGCTCCTTGGGGATGGAAAACCTCGAATCCCAACGCCCTGGCTATGCCCTTGTACATGGGGCCCGCGGCCACGGCAGCGGGTCTGAACCCCCACCTAGCTGAGAAGGGCTCAAGCTTCACGGGGCCGGAGGCCCCCCTGAGAAGGATGAAATTGGCCGGCCTCTTGCCCTCGACCACCCTCCTCCTGTTAACCTCGTGATCCCTCAGTATCTCGTAAGATACCCTCAGGAACTCCTTGACGGCCTCTGCAGTCCTCGCAGCACTCTCCTCAATGGGTTTAGGCTCCAGTACGTAGTAGCCCTCCTCGTGGGGATCTACGTCAGTCACACGACTGGATAAGCCCTCACCCTGGAGCAGAAGGAAGCCCCTATGCTCTAAAGTATGGATGAATCTCGCCTTGACTTCCCCATTGAGGAGATGCACCTCCCTGAGCTCCGAGGCCAGTGATGAGGCGTCCTCTCCATCTATCCTCCCTGCCCTCCTATCAACAACAATGAGCTTTCCGTTTTCCTCCCTGACTGTCGCGAAATTCGCTCTGAAGGTTATCCCCTCCCACTCTATGCCCTCGCTCAGGGCCTCGAAAGCCCCCCTGCCTGGATACTCCCTCTCCAGATCGTAGCCGAATATTGACAGGTGGCCCGAGTCGCTACCGGGCGGGACTCCCGGGGCTATCGGATGCATCATGCCCAAGATGCCCTTCGCCGCCATTAGATCCATGTTGGGGATGTCAGCGGCCTGTAAAGGCGTCAACCACCTCAAGGAGGGGCATGGTCTATCTCCTATCCCGTCTATTATGAGAAGGAGCACCCTCCTCATGGGGATATCCCGGCATCGCTTCCTTTTAATAAGTGATCCCCGCGGGTGATGTGGGGCCGCAGATGGGATGGATGAAGGTAGTGGAGATGTCCAAGCCGGTGGGTGCAGAGACAGCCATAATAGGCTTTCCGGGCGTCGCTAACGTCGGGGAGCAGGTGATAACCTATTTGGTGAGGGAGAAGAGAGCCGTGCCTGTGATGAGGATATTCTCGGAGTACCTGATCTTCCCCAATAACATGGTTGGGATCTCCATCACGGAGGATGGGAAGTTCTCACTTCCCTCCGTGTCGGTCTTCCAGCTCAAGGATCCTCCCCTAATACTGGTGACAAGCGACGTCCAACCCGTACCTTGGGGATCGATGGAGATAGCCAACGAGATACTGAAGGCCCTCTCCAATATGGGCGTGAGGAGGATAATCGTGATAACGGGATTCGTTGAGGAGAGCGCTGCAGGGAAGGTTATTGTCTTTGGGAATGATGGGGAGCTTCTTAGAGCTTTCTTGGAGGCGGATGCCACGAAGGAGGACCTCATAAAGGTGGTCGTGGGACTTGCAGGCTCCGTGCTTGGCGTCGCAAAGATAAAGGGAATCAACAGCGTCGTGGTGAGTGGGGTTTCACCGGATTACTCTCCCGACCCCAGAGCTGCTAAGAGAGTCCTACAATCGCTGGACTCGGTTTTCTCGCTCAACCTGGATTTCGAGTCCCTCGACAGGCAGATAGAGGAGATAGATAAGATAAAGAGTGAGATACTGAGGGAGATCGAGAGGAGGATAAGGGAGGAACAGGGACTTCAGGGTGAGGGAAGTGAGTCAACGGAGTACGTCGGGTAAGGCTCCGGCTCCCCTGCAGAGGCTAGAGGAGAAACTCACGAAGGAGAACCTCTGGATATACGTTCTCTCGATACTCAAGGAGAGGCCCGCCTATCCTTATGAGATATCGGAGCTCATAGAGAAGAGGTTCGGCTGGAAACCGGCCAGGGTGACCGCTTACATGGTGATGAGATCCCTCAGAAGTAAGGGATATGTGAAAGTTTCTGTTAGGAGAGGGGAGGACACGGGGAAAATGAGGAACTATTATGAGATAACGGAGTCCGGAGTGAAGCTCCTCGAAAAGGGCCTCCAGTTCCTAGAGAGGACTCTGGAATCCCTCAAAGGAGAGGGTAAAGGATGAGAATCTGGCTGGATGTGACGACACCGAAGCAAGCGAGGCTTATGTCGTCGATAGCGAGAAGCATAGGAGCAGACTACGTGATCACCGTGAAGGACTATCCTGAGTCCGTGGAGCTGCTCAGGAAACTCGGCGTCAATTTCCTCCAAATAGGGAAATATTCCTCAAGAAATTTGATGGAGAAGCTAATCTATTATGCTGATAGAGTGAAGCTTCTCACAGAATTTGTCACACAGTACGAGCCAGATTTCCTGATATCTCTCTCATCACCGGAGGCCATCAGGGTGGCCTACGGTCTCTCGATAAGGTCCATCACGATGAACGATTCCCCTCACTCCTATCATGTCGGTAGACTCACCCTCCCACTCTCCTGGAGGGTAATTTATCCTGCAGCGATTCCAAAGGATGAGATGATAAAGCTTGGCGCCTCTGAGGATTCCCTCATCCCTTACAATGGAGTGGACGAGATAGCATGGGTGAAGGATCACTTGGAAGGCGGAATTAGCGCTAATAGAGAGTTCAAGGTCTTCATCAGGCCGGAGGAAAGCGGCGCCTCTTACATGCTGGGCAGGGAGGGCTTCTCCCTTAAGCTCATAGGGGTCATTTTGGAGTGCGGAGCCGATGTGGTAGTGAAGCCGAGGTATGGGGAGCAGGCCAGGGTCATAAGGGAGATCTATGGTGATAGGGTGACCGTGTTGGAGAGCGCTGTAGATACCTTGGATCTATTCAGGAGGGTCGCCATGGTCGTGACCGGAGGGGGCACCATGGCGAGGGAATCGGCCCTCTTGGGCACACCTTCCCTATGCATCTTCCCACTGAATACAAAGCTATACGTCAATGACTACTTGAGGGACATGGGCTTCCCTATATGGAGAGCGAGCTCCTATGAGGAGGCCGTGAGCATAGTGAGGACCATCCTGAGGGATCCCGACTCCTACGTAAGGGATACGAGATCCCTGCTGAGGAACCTAGAGGATCCCAGGGAGATCGTGAAGAGTGTGGTGGCGAGCGGCTAGATCAGTATCACCCCAAGTTGACGTGAAAGTCCTCGGCTTCGCCCTAATCTAATCTCAGGAGATTTCTGATAGATCTCCTCTTGGTGATAGATATTTCCTATACATTCCCTCGGCGGCCGTCGCTATCGGCTCCACTACATCGCAAACCTCCGGCTGGTAAGCGAACTCCATTATCCTGATGTCCTGCACCTTGAAGTTCGCATAGATGGCCGCCGTAAGGAATAGTATCCTTTCCCTGACACCCCTCCTCCCGAAGACCTGAGCTCCCAGCACCCTGCCCTCTCTATCCGTGACCATCCAGATCACCACGTTGTCCCTCCCTCCCATATACCTGGGTAGATCCGCACCGGAGAACCTGAAGGCCAGGTAGTCAATGGAGAGGGCCTCAGCCCTGCTCGCTGAGAGACCGACTCCTCCGAAGAAGCGATCCCCGACTGGCACTAGGAACGGGGATAATGCGCCAGGATATTTAACTCTCCCTCCTGCAGCATTCTCAGCGGCGATCCTCCCCTGAACAAGCGCAGTGGAAGCTAGTCCAGTTAAGGTTGGCATTCCTGTGACGAAATCCCTCACCTCGGCCACATCACCAGCAGCCAGGACGTAAGGATCTGAGGTGAACATGTACTCGTCCACCTTGACCCCACCGGTCTCCCCTATACGCAGCCCCGACTCCAAGGCCACGCTCACATCGGGCCTCGCGCCTATAACCACTACGGCTGTATCAGCCTCGATCGCACCCTTAGGAGTGACCACGTGTGTCAGCTTCCCCCCAGATCCCTCAAGTCTCTCCATGGGGGTCTTCAGCATCACCTTAACCCCCAAATCGTTCAGCGCTTTCATCACGAGAGATGAGATCGGTGGATCGACCTTCCCCGGCATCAGCTGCTCCGTCGCCTCTATCAGCGTGACCTCCCTCCCCGTCCTAGCGAGCTCGGATGCCACCTCTATGCCCGTGGCGCTGCCACCCACGACCACCACTTTGTTGCCCAGCTGTCTGAGAAGATCGCTCACACTCTCCAGATCCCATACGGTGCCTACTCCCTCTAGATCGATGCCTTCCACTCTCGGCACTATCGGCCTCAGGCCTGTCGCTAGGATAACTCTATCATAGCCTATCGATTCCAGAGATCCATCTTTGATGAAGTAGACGACTTTCCTTTCCCTGTCTATCCTCTTGGCCTCGCTACCCGAGATCAAATCCACCTTACCCCTCGGTACCCTCTCCTCAACTTCGGCCAGGGACAACCTACCGCTGAGCACCATAGGAAGCGAGCAGGGATGTATGGCCACATGTCTTCCTTTCTCGATCACAGTAACTTGAGATTCCGGATCCACTTTCTTCAGGACTGCGGCCGCTGTCTGACCGGCCGTGCCGTGACCTATCACAACGTACTCCATGAGAACCACCCTCTGAGCCTCCCTTTTTTAAGCCTGTTATTTATATCTATTATAGTTGAGGTGTCATCGCTTGGGGTACTTGGAGCTCGTTAAGGTGAAGGAAGTCAAGCCGAGGAACCCGGTCCTGGTGCAAGGCGTACCAGGACTAGGTCTAGTCGGGAAGATAGCTGCAAATTACCTCATAGAAAATCTCGAGTCTGAGAAAATAGCCTCCATATATAGCGATTATCTGCCCCTGCCCGACGGGACCTCGGGGGTGAGGGTGGACGATGGTGACATCATACCTCAGAGTTATGACCTTTACCTAGTGAGGGGGAAATGCTGCGATCTCATAGTTCTGACGTCTGACGTCCAGCCGACGGTGTTCGGTCAGTACGAGATAGGGGAGCTCGTTCTAGATTATGCGCAACATCTGGGAGTGAGGATCGTGATAACCATGGGTGGCTATGTCCCCGGATCCCCTGAGGTCAAAGGGGTGTTCGCCTGCACCAACGATGAGGAGTTCATGAGGAAGCTCAGCGAGGTCGGGGTGAAGCCCCTCACAGGGGGCTACGTCACCGGCGCGGCCGGTCTGCTCGTGGGCCTAGCTGATCTCAGGGGGATGACAAGCGCCTGCCTCCTAGGGACGACTAACGGTGCTTTTCCGGATCCCAAAGCATCTAAGATGGTTCTTGAGGTCCTCTCCAAATTGTTCGATCTGACACTGGATCTGAGTGATCTCGAGAGGGAGGCCGAGATTCATGAGGAGGTGGCTAGGGAGGAGATAAAGCTGCCAGAGGTTGAGTACAGGGAGGAGGAGAGGGAGCTGCCTTACCATGGATAGTGAGTCTAGGGAGGTGAAATCGTGCCCAGGAGAGGTGATGATGAGATACCTGTCTACGCCCCGGAGATACCGATCAGGGGCAGACCTAGTGCTAGAATATTGATCGCTGCCTTCCTCGTGCTGATCTTCCTCTTGATCTCATATCTCAGCGTATACGTTGTCGATCTAGGATACGCGGCCGTGACAGTGGATCCCCTGACGGGCCAGATATCCGACCCCATAGTAGGCCCGAGGATAGCCCTCAAGATGCCCTGGCAATCGTTGAAGAAGATCTATGTGGCCAGCGATGCTCTACACATGTGGACGGATGTTAACGCGACCACGTACGGCTATGGAGGTGCTATAGGTGACTATCCGGCCGTTGAGACCCTTACCAAGGATGGTCTTCAGGCTTGGGTGGACCTGACGGTGAGGTGGCACGTGTCCCCGAGCTCCGTGCCCACGATAGTGAGGAACTACCCCGCGATTGATTATAAGGATAAGCTTCTGGTGCCTTCGATAAGGCAGGTCTGTAGGAACATAATCTCCAACTATGAAGCCGCTGAGGTTCCCCTGGTAAGGGGAAGAATAGGCGCGGAGATCTTCGAGGCGTTACAATCCTCATTGAGCAGGGATCCGACGACGGGAGGGGGGATAATAATAGATGAGGTCTACGTGAGGAACATAAGGTTGCCTCCTGAGTTCCTCAAGGCCATACAGGATAAGCTGACATCTCAGCAGAGGATGATAGCGGCTTACTTCGAGAGGAACAGGACCCTCGTACTGGCCAATGCGAGCGCCACTGCTAAGATACTCGAGGCCGAGGGGGAGGCTAGAGCAAGGTTAATATTGGCGAACACTACTGCCAAAATTGTTGAGATTTTGGTAAGTAAAGGGGCTAAGCCGGAGGAAATAGCAACGCTCATAGTCTATATGGAGGGATTGAAGGACGTGTCCAAGTCGAACGCCACAGTGATAATAACGGGTGGGGGGAGCGCACCCATAATCTACCCGGTCCGAGGAGGTGGTTAGGTTGAGGACCTTCGGGCTGAGGAATATCCACGTGCTCAGGGTCGATGAGGGGGAGGAGGTAGTGAAGGAGATACTCCGCGCTTGTGAGGAGAGAGGCATCAGAAGCGCAATCCTAGTGGGCCTGGGTTTGCTCTCAAGGAGCAAGATAGCGTTCTTCGATCCAGCCACCCAGAGCTACAGGACGATGGAGATAGATGAGCCCCTAGAGCTGGCCTCGTTGATCGGAAACATCAGCCTCAAGGATGGCAAGCCCTTCGCCCACATACACGTCGTTATTGGGGATGAGAGGAGAACTCTGGCCGGTCATCTCGTCGAGGGATACGTCGGAGGGACCGTTGAGGTTGCTATATTCGAGCTTGAGGGAGAACTCTTGAGGGATATAGTTAGAGGCGGCCTAACCCTTCTGAATGTCTGATATCTCCTTCAATAAATCCATCAGATCATCCGCCAGCTGCTGAAGCTCTTCTAGGGCTTCTCTCCTCTTTCTGATCAGGTCCTCGCAGTCGATTATGCTGACGCTCATATCTAAGGATATTGGGGTTATCGAGACGGCCCTCTCCACGGTCAGTGCATATAGATCAGTCCCCCTGTCCCTTTCCGACACAGGGACCGGGTTCCCTCCCAGCCAATAGTACGGATTTCCCCTCGTATCGATCCTCTCGAGCACGTAATTCTCGTACTTGACCCTGCCCAGCCTGGTCACCCTCACGGGGGTGTCCACCGATATCCTGTAGGGGAAGTTCACGTTGAGCAGGTCAACCCCCTCGGGCAGTCCCCTCCTGATCATCCAGTCCGTTATCTCAGCCGCTATCCTGGCCTGTATCTTGAACCTCTCAACGGGTCTGCTCAGCTGCCCCCCAGGCACCTCAACGCTGAAGGCCGCGGATCTTATGCCCGCGATCGCTGCCTGGAGGGCCGCCGCTATAGTGCCGCTGGTGAATATGTTATCCAAGGTTATGTTGTCGCCCACGTTTATTCCGGAGACCACGACCTCCGGTGTTGAGTTCATTATGAACTTGAGAGCGACCGTGACCGCATCCCCGGGCGTCCCGCTAATGATGTAGGCCTCCCTGTAACCGAAGTTTCCCACCCTGACCGCTAGCTTCCTAATCCTGAGAGGCTTGTGAAGGGTTATCCCCTTGCCCGCGGCGCTCATCTCATGCTCCGGTACTACTGCCGTCACCTTACCGACTTTTTCCTCTAGTAGCGCTATCCAGAAGGCCCTGAAAGATGCTGAGTGTATGCCGTCATCGTTTGTGAGTAGTATTTCACTCTCCATACTTGGACCTCAGGGCCCTGACGAGATCCATAGCGTACTTCTCCTCCGGCTGGGATCCCACAGATACGTCCAAGACCTCCTCCGTGCCATCTTCCTTAACGGATATGATGTTATGGGGAACTGCGGAGACCTGATACCTGTCCGCTAGGTCGGGATTCTCGTAGGCTTCCACGCAATTCGCCTCCACTATTCCCTTCAGTTCTATCGCGAACTTGTTGGCGAGGAGTACCTGATAGGGACAGTAGGGGCATGTTGGCGTGACGAAGGTGATTATTTGAACATCAGCATCATACTTACGTGCTGATTTCAGGATCTCCCTGGTCCTCTCACTCAAAGCGCTGTCATCCCTGCTCAGCAGGATCATGGTTTCGACGAAAGCCCATGCCTCATATCCTATGGGCGCCCCCGTGTACCTTATCCTGTAGCCCCTCTTGGGATCGAGCAGTATCGTAGGGGTCCTAGTGACTCCGTATTCCTCAAGTGCGTGAGGCTCCATTCTCACGTCCACGATCTCCACCTCTATCATTTCCGACAGATCCCTCAGCTCTGCCAACAGCTCCTCCACCCAATCGGAGTATTCATCGTTCCCCAGACCCTTCAGCAGGATGATATCAATCGGCCTCATCATCTCCGATTCGAATCTCGCCCTGAGCTGAGCAGCCGTCTGCTCATCTATTATCCTCCCTTTGGATCCCATGCGTTCACCGGGCTCCGGGGAAAAGGGTCTATTTAAACCTCACTGAGGTTAGATGATCGCACCGCGGGATTTAAATATTTTGGATAGATAATCCATCCAAGGAGATGATAGGGTGCTGGGGATGTCGAAAAGCCCCCATGAGGGAGCCTCCTCCAGAATCGTCTCGAGAGCGGGCATCTGGGTGTCTTTGGGTGTCCTCACTAGGATAGCGAAGCACCTCCTGATAGGGCCTATGCAGGTGATTAACCTGCCCCTACTCTTCACGATGCTGGCTGGCTGCCTCGATGGTGCATCAATGGGCTTAATCGTTGGTTTTCTATCCTTCTTGGCCTCAGATGCCTTCTTGGGAATTGGTCTCTGGACACTCGTCGATGGTCTCATCGCAGGACTCGCCGGATCCATCATGGGCATCCTTGGGAGGGTGAGCCTCGGCTGGGGCATGGCATTCCTGCTATCTTACATTCTGACTCTGGCCTACGACATACTGACATCTTGGATACTTTATATGGCTTTCGGATTAGCTCCTCTCCACTCGCTGATTATGGGGATCATCGGGCTTTTCCTTCCAACCGGTGGGGGGAGCGTCTTCATGATAGGACCAGTCACAGAGATCTCAACGGCACTATCCTTCTCGCTATTGGTCGTTGAATTGAGGAGGAGGTCCCTTGATTGAGCACTTAATGCTCTCGGTATAAGCTCCTACATTGGAATATTTTTGAATTTTATACCGGATTGAAGTAAATTCGCCAAAGGAGTTCCCGTTTAAAAACCAATCATGGAACGCTCTCTCCCGCGTTCGCGGCGGCCGTTCCAGATAACTTTTTACCTTAAGCCGCTCCTTTAACTGTGGTGACCTCGCCTTGATGGAGATAAGATGGCATGGGAGAGGGGGTCAGGGGGTCTGGAGCGGCTCCGCGGTCCTCGCTTACGCTGCAATAAAGGCTGGCAAGTACGCGCAATCCTTCCCTCAGTTCGGACCCGAGAGGCTGGGAGGACCCGTGACGGCATTCAACAGGATAGATGATAAGCCCATAGTGGAGAGGGGTCCCATCTATGAACCCGATGTCGTCATAGTGATAGACCCCAGCCTAGTGAAGCCCAGGTATGTTTCATCGCTTATCGAGGGATTGAAGCCCGGTGGTAAGTTCCTAGCCAACTCCGAGGAGGAACCCTCCTCTCTAAGATCTCAGCTGGGCCTACCGGACAGGTTCGAGATCTGGAGCGTCGATGCGACGACGATAGCCCTTGAGGAGATCGGGAGGGCATCCCCCAACACGACCATGCTAGGCCTGCTCCTAGCAGCGACAGACCTACTGCCTGTGGAGTACTTGGAGGAGGGAATAAGGTGGAGATGGCCAGGGGAGGTGGGTCAGAAGAACATAAACGCCATGAGAAGGGCTATTAAGGAGTCGAGGGTGGATCGCGCGAGGGAGGTGATTAGAGCATGAGCTCCCAACTCTTGGGGTGGAGGGATCTCCCCATAGGGGCCGTGGCTTTCCTGAGCAGCAAGGAGTATCCCACCGGTGAGTGGGCCGTCTTCCAGCCCAAGATAGATGAGAAGAAGTGCATCAAGTGTGGCTTATGTTGGATGTATTGCCCTGATGGCGCTTACAGGTGGGACGGTGAGAGCGTTCCGGTACCCGATTTAGATCACTGCAAGGGCTGCGGGATCTGTGAGGTCGAGTGTCCAACGAAAGCCATTCAGATGGTGAGGGTCTGAGGGGGGATGTGTATGGCAATCTTGAAGAAGGTTGAGCAGACAATGATGGCCCTTAACGGCGATGAAGCTGTTGCTTGGGCCGTAAAGCAGAGTAACGTTGACGTAGTGTCTGCTTACCCTATAACTCCACAAACAATAATAGTTGAAAGGATCTCAGAGTTCGTGAACAACGGTGAGATGGACGCCGAGTTCATCCATGTGGAGAGCGAACACAGCGCGTTGAGCGCAGCGTGGGGGGCGGCCTTAGCGGGTGCGAGGGCATTCACGGCAACGGCGGCCAACGGACTGGCACTGATGTGGGAAATTTTATACATAACAGCATCCACTAGGACACCAGTCGTCATGGCTGTCGTCAACAGGGCATTGAGTGCCCCGATAAACATACATAATGATCATAGCGATACCATGGGAGCTAGGGACTCCGGCTGGATACAGATATACAGTGAGGATGCTCAGGAAGCATATGACAACACGATAATGGCGTTCAGAATAGCTGAGGAGTCCCTATTCCCTGTGATGGTGACTTTGGACGGTTTCACGATATCTCACACTCTCCAGAACGTCTCCGTGCTCCCGGACGATGTCGTCTCGGAATTCGTTGGTGTGAGGAGGATCCCCAGGATCAAGCTCCCCAGGATACATGGTGATAAGGAGATACCTCTAATGCTCAATCCCAAGTATCCGATAACTTTCGGGCCCCTGGACCTGTACGACTACTACTTCGAACACAAGGTGCAGCAGAATGAGGCGATGAAGGAGACTTTCCCGATAATAGAGAGGGTTCACAGGGAGTTCGGTGAGATAAGTGGGAGATCCTACGATCCGGTTTTCATGGTTCCCTACAGGACAGAGGATGCTGACGTAGTAATCCTGGGACTATCTTCCACGATGAGCGTCGTTAGGAAGATCGTAGATGATCTCAGAAGTGAGGGAAAGAAGGTCGGCGCCATCAGGCTCAGGGTCTTCAGACCATTCCCAGCGGATCACCTCAGGAAGGAGTTATCTGAGTTTCATGCGGTCGGCGTACTCGACAGATGCATAAGCTTCGGTGGGGAGGGCGGCCCTCTCTTCACGGAGGTAAGGTCAGCCCTCTACGGTCTCCCCTCGAGACCCATAGTGCATGACTACATATATGGGTTGGGAGGAAGGGACCTGCCGCATAGCCTGATAAGGAAGATCTACGAGGAGCTCCTCTCCGCGAGGGCGGAACCGGAGGTTCCTGTTGTGAGATACGTGGGGGTGAGGGAGTGATGTCCACGTGGAGACCGGACATCAAGGAGCTCGCGAGGAAGGAGATGCAGACTAGACCCTTCGAGTCAGGTCATAGGCTCTGTGCTGGCTGTGGGGCTCCAATCATAATTAGGCAGATAATGATGGCCGCCAGGAAGCCGGTGGTCTTCGTTAACGCGACCGGCTGCGTTGAGGTGGCCACCTCGATATTCCCATACACGTCTTGGAACGTTCCCTGGGCTCATAATGCGTTTGAGAACGCGGCTGCGGTGGGATCTGGGATAGAGGCCGCTAGAAAGAAGCTCTTCATGGCTAAGAGGTTTGAGAATGATCCCGACGTGGAGCTGGATTACGACGTGGTCGTGCTCGGTGGAGATGGCGGTACGTATGATATAGGACTTCAAGCGATATCCGGGGCTTTTGAGAGAGGTGACAAGATCCTCTACGTCCTATACGATAATGAGGCATACATGAACACGGGCATCCAGAGATCCGGCGGCACCCCCTTCGGGGCCAGGACCACGACGACCCCAGTAGGGAGTGTCATAAAGGGGAAGGTTCAGTTCAAGAAGCCCATAGTTGACATAATGGTGGCCCACAGGATACCTTACGCTGCAACAGTCTCCTCTGCCTACTGGAACGACGCGCTGGTGAAGTTCAGGAAGGGATTTGAGGCCGAGGGACCGGTATTCATACACGCGTTCTCCACCTGCCCGCTGGGCTGGGGCTCTGAGACTGCGGAGACCGTCAAGATAATGAAGTTAGCGGTTGAGACATGCGTCTTCCCGCTTTATGAGGTTGAGAATGGACAGTACAAGTTGACAGGTCCCAGCCTGGCTATAGCGAAGAATCCAGATAGGAAGAAGCCTGTTGAGGAGTACTTAAAGCTGCAGGCCAGGTTCAGGCACATGTTCAGACCCGAGAACAAGTGGATGCTCGAGAGGTTCCAAGAGTGGGTGGACAGGGAATGGGAGCTCCTCCTCAAGAAGGCTGGATTTTAAACTATAACTCCCCTCTACTTTTACTTTTTCCGGTAATTCCTATCTTCTAGATGACCATCCTTAGCTTCAGTGCAATAAAGAAAGTTGAGACGGTATCCCTCAGAATTCCTCCTCTTCTTCCTCCTCCCAGAAGCTCTCCTCCTCACCCTCCTCCCAGAAGTCCTCATCGTCGAGCCACTCTTCCTCCTCCAAGCCCTCCTCCAGGGGCACGATGTCCTTCACGTCCCCCCTCTCTATAGTGACTTCCAGCAGAGTCCCGCAACTGGGGCACTGTATCTCTCCCTCGTAGTCATCCTCGTCCAGGTAAAATTCATAGCCACATACGGGGCAGACTATCTCCGGCAAAGTCTCCACCGATCCCCAGGAGCTCGAGGGACCTATATATACATTTCGCTGCCGTTTCCGCATGAGAGAGGCGATCGTCGGTGATCTACCCCACTCCCCTGCGAGCCAGCCTCAGGGCCTGCAGCATCAAGAGGAGCTCCACCACCCCGCCGACCAGCGAGAGGGAGAATAGCCTGAAGCCTATACTGAGATCCCCTTCGTAAGGGCATGCCTCGATGCAGGGGCTAGAAGTGTAGTTCATGTAACCTAATACCCCGTTAAGGGACACCAAAACTATGAATGCGGACAGCATCACGGTCAACATGGTCAGCTTCCTCCATCTCATCGATATCAGCTGTAAGCCAATCAAGGAGAGGTAGCTATACCTCAAAACGTAGCATGCGAAGCATGGACTAACCAACAAAACGTACTCCGTATAAAAACTTATGATTTCTCCGACGATCGCGAGCGATATTCCCAGGAGCATGATGCTCTTATGGGAGTTCATCGCCGGATCACGCGTCTAAACAGCTTAAAAAAATTTCCTAAAAGTTCGATGAACCCCCCCTCGAGTAGAGCAGTTCATCACCCCTCCATATCGCCACTATCCTATGTTGGGGTATCTCCCTTCCATCTCTCAGCACTATTCTGTCCGATTTAACTTCTATCTCATCCCCTCGGACTTCGCTGATGTCGTTGGGCATGCCCCTATCTCTGAAGAGTATCCTGTAATCTTCCCTCCTGTTCCTGGCATCCCATATCATCGACTCAAGGATCAGGCGGATCTCGCCTTTTCTCACAGGAGCTCAATGGAAGTGCGTATAAAAAGGGGAGCTGGTGCATGCCGATGGGGGTTATTAAATGAGGATACTGGCTTTGTCCGACGTGCATGCTCCGGTCTTCCTAAAGGAGCTGAGGGAAGCTTTCAGCGACTGTGGAACAGCGGATCTCCTTCTGCTAGCGGGAGACATAGTGGACAGGGGAAGGATAGAGTACTACGGCGAGGTGGTGGACATACTGTCTAGCACAGGTGCCAAGATGATCGCCGTGTTCGGGAATGACGAGTTCGATGATCTGAAGGATGAGTTAAGAAGAAACTTAACGAGGGTGTCCTTTCTAGACGATGAGAGAGCCATCCTGAGGATAGATGATATAATGGTGGGGGTAGTTGGCTCCAGGGGTAGTCTCGAGCTCCCCACAGTCTGGCAGAGGAGGAAAATACCAAACATAGATAAGATTTATGAAGAGAGAGTGATTATATTAGGAGAAATGCTTAAGGAATTAAGAGGTAAAGTTGATATCACAATACTACTCACTCATTACGCCACGACTACGAGGACCCTTAGGGGGGAGAATCCCAGGGCGTGGAGGTATTTGGGCCACAGGGGATTTGAGAAATACCTGCAGGATGGTTTAGTGGATATAGCGGTACACGGCCACTCCCATAACGGAACCAGATCCGCCGTCGTTGGAAGGGCCACCGTTTATAACGTGGCCTTCCCTCTCTGGAGGAAGGTTGTGGAAATCTCACCCAAGTGGAGGTTGACCATGGAAGAGTACTTCGAGAGGTGATAATTTGCTGAGGATCCTAATAACGACTGTTGAGAATCTAGAACAGGCTGAGAGACTGTCTAATGAGATATTGGAGCGTAAATTAGCTGGTTGCGTTTCCATGTTTCCCGTGATCAGTAAGTACTGGTGGGAAGGGAAGATTGAGAGATCTAATGAGATCATGCTCCTGATAAAGACCCATCAGGCCCTTATAAGGGATCTCATCGACTTCATAGAGGAGAGGCATCCTTATGAGGTTCCGGAGATCTTAGTGCTACCTGTAGATGTCGCTGGCGAGGATTACCTGAGGTGGATGGAGGATGTCACGCTACGAAAGGCAGCTGATGCTGATAGGTGAGGAGGGCCAGAGGAGGCTCAGAGGGTCGCGAGTGGCTGTCGTCGGAGCTGGGGGAATAGGCTCTCCCCTCTCCCTCTACCTAGTCTCAGCTGGTGTCAATCTGAGGATAATAGACGGAGATGTCGTCAGCCTCAACAATCTCCATAGGCAAATAATTTATGGGGAGGAAGACATAGGGCTTCCAAAGGCCCTAGTCGCGGAGAGGGAGATCAGAAGGAGGAACTCCGACGTCGAGGTTGAGGGTGTGCCTGAGAGGCTGAGCGAGGACAACGTGGATAGCTTACTGAAGGGCGTGGACTTGGTGATGGATGCATCAGATAATTTCAAGACCAGGTACATAATAAACGATTATTGCGTGAGAAAAAGCATACCATTTGTTTATTCTGCGATAAACGGGTTCTACTTTGCCACATCGTTCATAATACCTAAGAAGACAGCATGCCTGAGGTGCCTATTCCCCCACGTGGAGGACTCAGGCCCTGTGCCCGTGATCGGGATGACGCCCGCTGCTGTGGCCTCGATAGCCGCTGCTGAAGCGATAAAGTATTTAGCAGGATTGGAGGTTACACTTGCAGGAAAATTACTCATTGGTGACCTGAAAAGTATGGAATTCACCACAATAAGGGTAAGTAAGAATAAAAACTGCCCTGTGTGTGGCGAGTGATCAAAGCTCCTCTATGCTGAGGTTGGTGTTGAGGAACCTCCTGACCTTCCCGACCAACTCCCCTACCCCAACCCTCACCTGCTTCATCGTGTCCCTGTCCCTGAGGGTCACCGTGTTATCTTCAAGCGTCTGGTAATCGACTGTGACGCATAGAGGTGTTCCTATCTCATCCATCCTCCTGTACCTCCTACCTATTGTCCCGGAGTCGTCGTAGAAGGCGATTATACCCTCATTTATCAGATCCAGATATATCTCCTTGGCCCTCTCGGGGAGCTCATCCCTCTTCATGAGGGGGAAGACGCCGACCTCTATGGGCGCCAGGTTCCTCGGGAGCTGAAGCCAGACCCTCTCCTCATCCTCCCTGTAAGCCAGCATGAGCTCATGGAAGATCACCCTATCCACGCCTATGGATGGTTCATACATGTGCGGCAGGAACTTCCTGCCGGTCTCCGGATCAGTTATCCTCAGATCTACTCCAGAGACCCTCATGTGACCCGAGAGGTCGTAGTCCGTCCTGTAGGCATTGTTCACAAGCTCAACCCATCCCAGGTCCTCGGTGTATACCTCTAAATCCCAGTGAACCAGCGAGTAATGGGCCTTCTCCCCTTCAATCAGCTCCCTGTACCTCAACCTCTCCAGTGGGAAGCCCAAGGTTTCGTTGAAGAACCTCTGGTAGAGGACGAGCCAGTAGGTTATAAGGCCATTGACGGTGTATCCGCTGCTCAGGGCCTCCTCCGCCGAGATCTCGGATATCCTACCGGAGGCCCTATCCTCCCTCCTGAGGAACCTCAGCTTGTAACCCAGATGGGGCTTCAGCTTCTCCATGTACACATCATCGGGATTCTCTGGATCGAAGAATATCTGCACCTCAAGCTGCTGGAACTCCCTCATCCTTATGAGTGCCCTCCTTGGGGAGATCTCGTTCCTGAAGACCCTTCCAACCTGACCCAATGCGAACGGGAGTTTCCCCCTCATGACCATGAAGGTCCTCCTGAACTCTACCACGCTACCCTGAGTCGTTTCGGGCCTGAGAGCGGCGTTGGGCTCCTCGGCCTCGGCCCCAACGGCCAGCGTGAACATCAGGTTGAAGTCCTTCAGATCCCCCCATTCAGTGGAACCGCAGTTGGGGCATCTCACGCCGTTATCGAGGATCATCCTCAGGAGCTCATCATCCGGAAGTCCCTCTAGGTTCTCCTCGATAGCTAAGGATTCCTCTAACAATTTGTCTATCCTGAACTTGGAGTGGCACCTCTTGCACTCTATTAATTTATCGAAAAAGTGCTCTAGGTGACCGGATGCTTCGAAAACTTTTATCGGTAGAATGTTGGGAGTTTCTATTTCATTGACTCCTTCTCTCAGTACTATCTCCCTCCTCCATAGGGATATCAGCTTCTCCTTCATCCTGACCCCGAGGGGGCCGTAGACGTAGAAACCCGCGGGGGAATCTGAATAAACCTCCTTGGCGGAAGGCCAGAAGAAGCCTCTTCTGCTCGCGAGGTCCACCACCTTATCGTAAATGCCCCTCATTCCCGAGCACCCACCTGACTATCTCATCCGGTATCCCGGCCCTCCTGATGAGATCTAAGACGTAATCCTTGCCTCTGTCGGAGAACTTCTTCATGAAGTAGTTCACTGTCTCGGCATACTCCCAGAAATAAACAACCCAGGCTTCTGTTTCCTCGGAGTAGTAGTCCGGCTTGAGCTTGCTCCAGGGCTTGTAGTGCATGGTTGCCACCCTGACCTCGGCCGCCCCCCTCTCGAGCACGTGATTCCTAGCTAGGATCAGGCTCTCCCCCGTGTCAGCGACGTCATCCACTAGGAGCACTCGCAGACCGTCGAGCCTACAATTCACAGGGTCAACTATTTCCGCAACTTTCTTTGATTCCAAAGCATCATAATGAATAACTCTCATCATTTTTATCTCCCTAACATTAAGTAAGTCACTGAGCAGTCTGGCCAGCACAACGCCTCCTCTCAGTATGGCCACTATCACGTCCGGCTTGTATCCCGATTCCACAACCTTTTTAGCTATTCTTTGGGCGTGAACGAGGGCATCCTCGGGGCTCACATTCAGGAATTCCATGATCACACCTCCGGGCACTTGCAGGGGATGGAGGAGCACTTAGGGCAACCCCTCTCGTACTTCCGCAGGAAGGCCCTCTCTAGATCCACCCCGAGAAGATCTGAAACGCTTATGAGCCATGCCAAAGAATCTGCTAGCTCATTCTCAATACTTTCACTGTCATTGCTCCTTATCGCCCTGAATAATTCCCCAATTTCCTCTACCAGATGGAGTGACGTTCCCGGAACCCCCCTCTTCGAATCCCTCTCCCCGTATATCTCCCTGATGAGCTTCTGGGCCTCACTTATCCTCATTTTTGAACTACCTTCTGCTCACATGAGGTTCAACGCGATCACGGCGATTCCGGTAGCTATGGATAGGAGGATAGGGAACCATTTAGGCACCTTGAGGCCACCTGCCTCCTCCGTGCTGAAGGTCAATATACCCGCGACCGACATGGGCATGAATCCCCTCTCCTTCTTCCCCGCCTTGGGCATGGTGATCCCTTCGTGAGCTGGGACCAAATAGTAATAAACCCTTTCGCTACCATGCTGCCCGGATGAGGCTGAGGTACGAAAACGGTCTTGAGATCGACTGCGGAGGTAGGAGAATACTGATAGACCCAAGGATCGCCCTAGAGGGAGTTCCCATTCTAATATCTCATGCCCACTCAGATCATGTTCCCAAGAACCTGAGGAGTGTTAGGAGCGACATCTTCGTGACTGAGGGAACATCCTCGATACTCAGGAGACTCTACGGTGGTGATTATAAGATACTGAACTTCAATGAGGGGATTGAGATCAATGGGGTGGAGGTTTACACGTTTCCCGCTGGTCACATACTGGGATCAGCTGGTTTCCTGATAAACTGTGGGGGGATCAGCCTCTTCTACACGGGGGACGTGAACCCTCATGGCGGGCTCACCGTGGAGTCCCCGGCCAGGATCCCTAGAGCGGATGTCCTAGTCATAGAGGCTACTTACGGGCTTCCCAGGTTCAGGTTCCCAGATCCGGAGATCACGAGGGCTAGGTTGGCCAAATGGGCCGTTAAAGAGGTGATGGAGGGAAGGTTCCCGGTAATAAGCGCTTACCTTGTGGGGAAGTCACAGGAGGTCGTTGCCTCGTTGAACAGATACACCAATCTGGAGGTATCCGTTTCGAAGGGAGTAGCTAAGGTGAACGCGGCTTACGAGAGGTTCGGCCTCAGGTATGTGACCGATAAAAGTAGCTCGATGGTTCACGTGACTAACAGAGCTGAGGGGGCGAACGCTGCCAGGGTAACTGGATGGGTCCTCTTCTCAAATAAGGAGAGCGACTTCCCTCTGAGCGCTCATGCTGACTTCTACGATCTGCTGAGCATAGTGGACCACTCAAATCCGAGAAGGGTGCTTACGGTCTATGGATTTGCGAGGGAATTCGCTAAAATTCTCAAAAAAATGGGTTTTGATGCCGAATGCCTAGGCAGTGCCTGGGTCGAGCTATGATCCCTTCTTGGTTATACCGGGTATCTCTGAGGGAACTATGGAGGGCCTCTCCTTCGTCGTGTCCAAGACCAGCGAGGTGTTCGTGTCCCTCACCCCGGGTATCGTCTGTATCTTCCTCAATATCTCGTTCAATTCCTGCTGGCTTCCTGCAATTGCTTTAACTATTACGTCGTATTGTCCCGTTATCTCGTGGACCTCCAGTATGTTATCCTCCAACATTGAGGCTATCTTCTTCGCCACCTCGCTGTGCTTCCCTGGCTCGACCTCGAGCAAAATTATATATTTGCTGCCCTTGCCGAGCTTCGCGTGATCCACTATAGCGGTGTACCCCTTGATTATACCGAGATCTTCGAGCTTCCTGACCTTCTTCATCACACCAGCCGGGCTCATCCCGAGATCCCTGGATACCTGAGTGAAGGTTACTCTCCCGTTCTCGACCAACTTCCTCAGGATCTCTATCTCCTTAGCCGTGATCCCCTTCACTCTAGGCATAAACTACACCCCCACGATGTCCTGTGCGGAGTCAACTCACCTCCACTACAACCGTACGTCATCCTAATAAAAAGTTTTTTGTTTAGAGTGATGAGGTGTCACAGAAGTGAGTAGTAATTCCGCCTTGGACGTCTCCAAAATGAGGAGTAAAGATCTTTTCTCGCTTCCCGGACTGAAATGGGCCATACTATTTATCTCAGCCGGGATCCTGTCCCCTATATTACTCATTTACGCAATCAAAGGGACATTAATGCCACGAGAACACCTGATTGTCTACATCATTATTCCGGTGGCATCGACGCTCTCTCTCTACGGAGGGGAGAGGTACTTGGATCTCAGGAGGGCCCTTTGGGCCTCCAATTTCATCTCATTTCCCCTGGTAATTGATGCCTTTCTAAGGACCTTGGGAGCCCCCCCATATTCAATGAGTTACACAGTGGTCTTCCTGGCATCTCTCATCTCCGGGGCCATGACCAGCAGCCTTAGAGCCAGATCACTCCCCTTCATCATATCTATCCTTATTCTAGCATCGGAGCCTTCTGTGAACGTATTCCTCTCTGTATTGGCATCCTTCATCTCATTCTATCTTTTAAGGAGCATAATAGGTGAAATAGGCCACCAGTTCCTAGGGCTGAGGGGTTTCGGCGTCGTGAGGGTGCTGGCCGACCTGCTGCTGGGAGAGAGCAGGGAGCTGGAGGAAGTGCTGGAGGGGAGGTGTGAGAAGGGGAGGGTCAGCTTCGATCTATTATCATTGGATGGGATATCCATCTTGATCACAGATGTCCATCCAGGTCCCTTCAGGTTCGGCAGCTATGATCTCCCCTTCAGGATACTCGAAGAGCTGGATTCACTAGGGTATGGCTCCATTTTCCTGAGGAGGGCTTGCTCCCACGAGAGGGATCTGCCCTCAAGGGAGTCCGTAGAGAGGCTCCTGATGGAGATCTCCTCCTGTCACCAGGCTCATGGTTGCTGTATTGGGAAGCTTGTCTACGAGCGATCGGATCACTTCGAGGTGACCGCTCAGAGGATCTGTGATTTTATTATGTTTACTGTTTCTGGAAATCCTATAAGAAGTTTTGAGGATATTCCGAAAAACTTTGAGATTATTTTATCAAGATTGCTGGGAATGAGCACCCCGATAGTTGATAGGCATGACTCACTGCTGGAAGAGTGGTACGTCAGGGCCCTACCTGGGACCGATCTAGGAGAGGAGCTCACAGATGTTCTTCTGAAAGCCGGAAGGATTGCTATCACCTCCGAGTGTTATAGGGAAGTTTTAGTCGGATTCTCCAGATCAAATCCGGGATGGAGATCTGTTGGGAGAGGGGGAATGAGAGCTTTAAGCATCTCCTTAGGAGGGGAAATCGTTACCTATCTCTCGATAGACTCTAACAACATGGTCCCCGAGCTCAGGGACCTGCTGCATCTCAACTCGGTCGAGGGAACGCGGCTCATAGTGTGCACCACGGACACCCATGAGACTTTATCGACAAAGTTAACTTACAATGCGCTCGGCTCCGAGTGCGGAGGGGATCCCGACTGCTTAGCTAGGATGGCCGAGCAGATCAAGGATCTAGTGAGGGAATCCATGAGGAATATGAGGAGCGCCGAAGTGAGGCACTGCAGAGGATCCCTGGAACTGCCTCTGTTGGGGGAGGAGAACCTAGCATCCCTGGCCTCCCTCATGAGGTTCAGCTCGATTGCGAGGAGACTCCTACTCATCTCATTCCTCCCACAACTCCTCGTACTCCTCATATTGTTCTTCCTATTTTGATTTGATTTATTAAATTATTTAATTATTTTGGATCTATGTCCGAAAGAGTATAATTATTGGGGCGTGGGCGCGAGCGCCGTGGTCATGCTCCAATTTTAAGTTTTTATTCCCCTAGGTGATGAGATGGACGGCGAAGCTGGCCTAGTGAAAGGGCCCGTAGCTCAGAATGGAAGAGCGCCCGGCTTTTAACCGGGGGGTCGCGGGTTCAAATCCCGCCGGGCCCGCTACCATACGGATCTCAGTGAGGGATCAACCGCGGGGGATTTGAGAGATGCAGGAGGAGTCCACGCTCAGAGAGATCGAGGGTCTCCTCGAGGAGGCAAGAGTCCTAAAAGCTAAGGGAGATATCAAGGGTTCCCTTAATTTAGTCAGAAGGATTATATGGGTCTCCTTCAGCTCGGTCCTCTCCAGTATTGGAATAGATGCGCCGTACGATAGCATTCTCTCACTTTATCACCTCATCCCCATCGGTATGCGTCCTCCCATAGGGGAAAGGGAGCTGGAGCATTTCGAGCAGGAGTATAGGCTCGCCCTCTACTCGGATCAACCCTTGAATTCGGAATTCATGGAAGCCAGCCTCGACATCGCGGAGAGGGCATTTCATTGGGCGAGCTCAATGATGAGAATGAAGCCTAGGAAGTAAGCTCACTCGAATCTCAGAGCTTTGGCTGGCTCCAGCTTCGCAGCTTGACGCGCTGGTGGTAATGCCCCGAGTAACGTTATCAGCAGGGTCACGCCGGCTATTATGAGAGCGTACTCCAGGGGTAGGACGGGCGTCACGGACAGGCCGATGCCCTGCCCCTGCGCGGCTCCTCCCCTACCACCCGGTCCTATGCTGAAGCTTCCCCCGCTCAGGTACATCGATATCAGCCCAGCTAATAGCATAGCGCCTAGGTAACCAGCCGCCATTCCCGAGAGTATCGCTGCGGTGCTCATGATTATCCCCTCGAAGAGGAATGACATCATCACCTCCGTTTGGGATGCCCCCATGGCCCTCATAACCCCTATTATCCTCGTCCTCTCGGTCACAGCCGTGTACATCGCGTTCATTATTCCCACTGAGGCGACAACTATGGTCATCGCGGCTATGGATCCCAGAGCGAGTATCGACATGTTCACTATTGTGTCTAGGACTCTCTGAAGGTCTCTCATAGCTATGGGATAAGCTGCATCCCCGTATTCATTCCTCAGCTCATTCAACACGAGATCTATGTTGCCAACGTCATCGACTATTATGACGAGCGTGGGATAGTCCCTCCTGCCGTAGAAACTTTGGTACATCCTCATCGCGTAATCCAACGGAACGAGTATTGAGCTGTCAACATCGGTCATTATGGAAGTGCCGTAGGGAGCTATTATGCCATATATCGTCCCCCTCACACTCAATCCCTGACTGAAAAGTCCCCTACCGAATGTCATTCTGACGTTCAACCCTATGAGATCCGCGGCATCATCGATGGAGATCTGATCGAGGATCTTGCTCCCCAAGATCATCGCCTGTTCCGCCTGATCCACCGGCCAATCGCCAAACTGAAGCCTCAGATCCGGGAAGAGTTCCTCTACGTAGTTCACATCGAAGCCCACTATGCTGGCCCTTAAGTTTTGGCCCATCACGCTCAGCTCACCGAACATCCTTATCATGGGCATCACGGTCTCGACGCCGTCCATCGTGCTTATCTTGGCTAGATCGAACTCCGTGAATGAGGTCTCGCGAGGGATCAGGTAAATCACCCTCAGGCTCCCTCCCTTTATTATCTTCTGTATAGCCGCCCCGTAGCCAGCAGCGTAAGATGTAACCGCTGTAAGCGTCAGGACGCCCAGAAAAATGCCCAGCAGGGTGAGATAGGTTCTCCTCCTCCTGCTCCTCAGAGCCTTGAGTGAGAACTTGATTATATCAATCAGCCTCAACTCCGAGCGCCCCCTTCCTCCTGAAGATCAGCCTGCCCGCCACTAGCCCGATCGCTAAGCCTGCCGCGAGCCATACGACCCAGTAGATCACATTTGACGTGGGACTGGCGGTTCTCGCGGAGCTGATGTTCCTAGGTGTGAAGCCACCAGTCAAATTTGCCTGCGCCCCCGAGACCGTAAGTTCCCTTCTGCTCTCCTTCCAGTTTCCTGGGGAGGCCAGATAGCCGACGACCACTCCCACGGTCCTAGGCGCCCTCACCGCCTCACATGAGAGCGTGAATCCCGTGCTCTCTCCGCTCTTGAGATCCCCTATGTAAGTGGACGTTCCGACGCAGGCGCCTGAGTATATTGTCACGTTAACGAACTTCGCATCCCTGTCCCCTATGTTCGCTATGTTCCCGAAGACCCTCAGCCTCCCTGAGCTGTAAGAGGCGCTGGCGCTCGATATGACAACCCTGGCCTCCTGAATCCTCCCTAGACTCACCTGAGCTGTCTCCTGCTTCTCGACATCAACTCCATTGTCGAACTCCCTGTATGTGAACTGGATGTTGATGGAGTAGGACGGCTGATCCTCCGAGGGAAGTATCTCCAACGTGACGTTCCTCTCCTCCCCCGGCATCAGATCTCCCAAGTAAAAGAGGCTTGGCCCCAGTATTGAGACCGTCTGAGATGACACCTGAAGCTTCATCTTCCTAGCGGTCTCATCACCCCTGTTTTCCACCTTTAGCGTGACGCTCGATCGAACCCCACCGTAGAGGGAGCTAGCGTCCGAGGAGACCACTATAACCGGTTTGTTCTCAGTCGCCTCCGTCTTGAATATAGGAATGCTGAATACCTGGGATATCGAGTAATACTTATCCCCGCTCCTGTACTGGACGGTGACCGCTATTCTATCATACTTCCTTCCGGTTCCCCTCTCGACGAACGCCCCCACCTGGAAGGCTGTGGATGTGTTCGGTGCTAGGATTACCTGACTCGCGATGTTGGGATTCAGAAGCCTTATGTATGTGGACGTGAGAACCACGGAAGATATTTGAACATCCTCCGAGCCTCCATTCACCAATTTAAGCGTTAGCACGGATGTGTCTCCCTCCACCGCGCTCCCCGTTAGGTAGACGTAGACGGGGGAGGATTCCCTGACATACAAGCTGAAGGTGAATACCTCATGATCCTTGGCCACTACATAGTTTTCTGCGTCATATATCCTGTAGCTCACGTTCAGCTTGAACTCGTAGCTTCCAGCTGGAGCCGTGGACGGGACCTCCACGGAGAAGGAAAGCTGGAAGGATTCCCCATCGGAGAACCTCGTTTTGGCGAGTTGAAGGGATGGGGAAATCTTCTCAACATTTCCACCATTTGGTCCCCTCAAGTGATTTGGAATTTCCAGAGTCGCCTCGAATGGGCTCAAGGTGTACTGCGTCCATGTCTTGTTCTCGGTCACGAAGACCCTCAGCGTGACAGTGAGGTAGACTAGACCGTCTCCCGCGTATACAACAGCCGGCTGCTCCTTGGTCCCCCACCTGTAGTCCACGAGCACCAAGCCCCAGAGCTTGGCATCCCCGTGGACCAAGGGGATCAGGAGCATCGGGAGAAAGAGGACGAGAGCCCTATGCCCTGACACCTGGTATCACCTCCCCCACTATAACACCATCCCTTATCCTCACGATCCTATCGCACATCTCAGCTATAGCTTGATTATGGGTCACCATAACTATCGTTCTCCCCTCGTTCGCCAGCCTCCTGAGTATCTCCATGACCTGCATACCCGATGCGGAGTCTAAGTTCCCAGTCGGCTCATCTGCTAATATTATGGATGGGTTATTCGCGAGCGCCCTAGCTATGGCCACCCTCTGCTGCTCCCCTCCCGATAGTTCGGATGGCTTGTGATTCTCCCTACCCTTGAGACCCACGCTCTCAAGCAGCTCCATGATCCTCCTCTTCCTGTCGCCCTTGTACTCACCTACGGCCAGAGCTAGTTCAACGTTCTCAGCAGCTGTGAGCCAGGGAACCAGATTGAACGTCTGAAAGATGAATCCTATTGTCTTTCTCCTCAACATGGTCATCTGCTTATCGTTCAACGATTCCAGATCCATGCCTAGGATCCTCAAGCTGCCCGAGGTGGGTCTCGTCAGGAGGCCCATTATGCTCAGGAGGGTGGTTTTCCCGCTACCCGATGGTCCCATTATGGCTAGGAACTCCCCCCTCCTTACGTATAGGTTTATCCCTCTGAGAGCCTCCACGTAGTTTCCCTTGTTCCCGTATACCTTCCTCAAGTTACTTATCTCGTAGACGAACTCCGAGTCCATGGGGATCGCGCAATTTAGGTGAGTTTCTTAATAAACTTTGCTAAGTTACTGCGGGGGAATAGTTTTCTATAATTTTTCCATCGGTGTGGATTTTTTGGATAAAAATATAAAAGTATTATGTATCTGCATATCCTTTTATCGATCTAACGAACATGATCACGAGCTTTGTGAAATCGTCCCCGAGGGTGTCGTTTATCCTCCTGATGAACCTCTCCTCGATGGCTTCCCTGTCGAGCCCGTACCTTTCCTCCATGGCCCTGAGGTTGTAGGCGAAGATCCTCACGACAAGCTCATCCTCATCGCTCATTGGCCTCGATGTTATCGCATTCCTAACTATCTCGAAGCTCTCTAGGAAAGCTCTGCTCCCAGCTAGGTCAAGCTCGGAGGAGTAGCACTCGGCCATATCACTGATTATCGATGAGAGCTTCTCCTCAGGCAGGTAATCCCCCGCCATTGAGAGCGTCCTCAGAGCCTCAGAAAGGGCCAGCAGGACCGTGCTCATCGATCACCCTAGGGTGGAGGATTTATAAGAGTTGAGCCCGGCATCGGACTGACCCGAGGTCGTCATCAGGAAGAAGGAGGTGGGTTTGTGCTATCAATACCCAGGGGATTCAGGGACTTTCCCCCGCCGATCATGATACTCCGAAAGAAGGTGCTGGGGAGGATAGAGGAAGTCTTCAAGCGATATGGCTTCGACCCGTTCGAGACGCCGGCGCTTGAGTATTGGGAGACCGTCAAGGGAAAGTTGGGTGAGGAAGCGGAGAGTAAGCTCATGTTCGTGTTCCCGGACTTCTTCAGCAAGGAATGGTACACTCTCAGGTACGAGCTGACCTTCCCCTTAGCCAGGTACATCGCGATGCACCCGGACACCCCACTACCCTTCAAGAGGTACCACATCGGCAGGGTCTGGAGACACGAGGAGCCCCAGAGGGGGAGGTACAGGGAGTTCTGGCAGTGCGATGCTGATGTCGTGGGGAGCCCCTATCCTGAGGCGGATGCTGAAGTTATCTCCGTTAACATCGACGTGATGAGGGCTTTCAGCTTCGAGAACTTCGTCGTGAGGGTCAATGACAGGAGGCTCCTGACGGGTATATTTGAGGAGGAACTCGGGATATCAAACCCCACCCCGATATACAGGGCGATAGATAAGTTGGATAAGATAGGGGAGGAGGGCGTCAGGAGGGAGCTTATCAGACTGGGACTCCATGAACCCGTTGCGGAAAGGATAATGAGGCTCATTTCATTCAAAGGAGAGTTCAGTGAGGTGTCTAGTTCATACAGGGAGTTCAGGAACGATAAGATCGAAGCGGCCCTGAGCCACCTAGAGGAAGTGTTCTCAATAGTCTCCGATGATAGGCTGATCCTCGATCTCTCCCTGGTGAGGGGTCTGGAGTACTACACCGGTCCCGTGTTCGAGACAAGCGTCAGCGAGCCTAGGATAGGCTCCCTCGCTGGCGGTGGCAGGTATGATAAGCTCATAGCACTTTACTCCGGAAGGGATGTCCCGGCCACCGGTGTAAGCATAGGCGTCGAAAGATTAATAGATGCCGGCTTGGAGCTTGGGATCTTCGACCTGAACGAGAGGAGCTATAATGAGGTGTTCGTCGTCAGCGTGAGGAGGGAGAGCTGGAGGTACGCGTGGCAGGTAGCGAGCTTGCTGAGGAGGGGGGGTGTGAACACATCCTTGGATCTGATGAGAAGGAGTCAGGGCAGCCAGAGGGAGTATGCGAACAAGATGGGAGCGAAGATAATCGCATTCGTTGGTCCCTCTGAGGAGGAGACTGGAACCGTCACCCTCTACTCTAAGAATGTCAGAAGAACCGTCAAGATCTCAGAGGTAGTTTCCCACGTGAAGGAAATCCTTTCATCGCTTTAATCCTATAATTGGTCTCTATCCTAAAGAAATCATCCTCTAACTCATCTAATGAATCTAAAAACCTAGGGAAGTCCCTCAGGCTCACCACGGCCAAGCCTTCCCTCGACCTGGTGAGGGTCACCTCGAGCCACGATACCACGATCGGAATTATGTTAGATCTTCCTTCCTCCTTACTAAATCCTCGTATTTTCTCTGATCTCATCGCCTCATCGAAGGCAATTGCTCTTCTTAGGTGCTCCTCTGCCGCCAGCCTCATCTTATTCGACCTTCCCCTCATGGACCACATCTTGCAGTCTATCAGGAGGATCTTATCCTCCCCTATCCCTAGCACATCTATCTCATACCTCCTCCCACCCTGTTTGAACCTCACCCCTCCAAAAGCCTCCATTCCCTGTATCTGCAGCCCCCTCATGCAGAAGCTCTCGAACTCCTTCCAGCTTAGGAGAGAAACCGCTTTCTCCGGGGAGATGCCCATCTTCAGGAGGCAAAAGGCTACTCCCACCAAGTCCTCCCGCGGATCGTTCTCTAGCTCATCCTCCAGATACTCGACCAGTTCGGGATCCACAGCTTCCCAATTCCCCGCTATTATGAGGTGAAGCTGCCTCTCGGCTATACTCATCAGTCTCTGCATCATCGACCACTTCACGAAAGGGAAAATAAAAAATTATTAGAGTAAAGCGCCCATTCGATCTTGGAATCAGATGAGCGTGAGAGAAAGTTTAATTTCAGCGACTCTATCTGGGCTCTCATCAAAGCGTTAATGGCTGCGGATCCCATTGCCGGGAATCTTTTTAAGCTCCGTATTCGGGATGCGTCACCCACACGGAGGTGCGAGCATGGGGGATCTAGTTTGGCTGTGAGGCCTTCCGCCCTTCCCTGATTTCACTCCCGGCACTTGCATGCACTGGGTTGCCGGCCGGAGCGCAACCATCAGATCAAGGAGGTGAGTTCTCATGCTGAGAGTGGATCTCCGAGGAGAGGACGTTCCCAAGTACTGGTACAACATAGTCTCAGATCTTCCCGATCTCCCACCACCGGTGCACCCCGCCACCAAGGAACCGCTTGGCCCGAAGGACTTCTACCCACTTTTCCCGGAGGAGTGCGTCAACCAGGAGTTCTCTAGAGAGAAGTACATAGCAATACCGGAGGAGCTCAGAGAGTTCTACCTGAGGATAGGGAGACCAACCCCGCTTTACAGAGCTAGAAGGCTTGAGGAGCGCCTGGGGACTCCAGCCAGAATATACTACAAGAGGGAGGACGTGTCGCCGACCGGAAGCCATAAGTTGAACACCGCACTTGCCCAAGCCTTCTATGCGGCTAAGGAGGGATTGGATTACCTGACAACCGAAACGGGAGCGGGACAATGGGGGAGCGCCCTTTCCTACGCCACCATGATGATGGGGATAAGAGCTCTGGTCTTCATGGTGAGGATCTCCTACCTCCAGAAGCCTTACAGGAAGTTGGTCATGAAGCTGTACGGTGCTGAGGTGGTCCCCTCGCCGAGCGATAGGACCGATGTTGGAAGGAAGTACCTCGAGAGGGATCCAGAGCACCCTGGATCGCTTGGAATAGCTATAAGCGAGGCCATAGAAGCAGCAATGAAGGATGAGAGAGCAAAGTACTCACTGGGGAGTGTTCTGAATCATGTGTTGCTTCATCAAACGATAATAGGGCTGGAAGCGAAGAAACAGTTCGAGCTGCTGGGGGAGAAGCCGGATGTGCTCATAGGGTGCGTGGGAGGTGGGAGCAACTTCGCCGGCTTCACCTTCCCGTTCATAGAGGAGATGCTGAGAGGTAAGGAGAACTACGATGTGATAGCCGTTGAGCCTGCAGCCGTTCCCTCCCTGACTGATGGCGATTACAGGTATGACTTCGGCGACACGGCCGGGATAACCCCTCTACTGATGATGTACACACTGGGTCATGATTTCGTGCCCCCGCCGATCCACGCGGGTGGTTTGAGGTATCACGGCGCCGCCCCCACCGTGAGCCTGCTGAAGCACAGGGGCACGATAAGGTCGGTGAAGTACACTCAGGAGGAGGTGTTTGAGGCCGGTAGACTTTTCGCGATGACGGAGGGCATAATACCAGCGCCTGAGACTAATCATGCTGTAAAGGCGGCCGTGGAGGAGGCGCTGAAATGTAAGAAGAGTGGGGAGAAAAAGGTAATTGCATTTAACTTTTCAGGGCATGGGCTGCTGGATCTCAAGGGATATGAGGACGTTCTCAAAATTTAAAATCACTTTTCATACTTTTTGGGTACTATCCTTGTGCCTGTCCTCCCATCCAGAGCATCCACCGCCTTGTCCAAGCTCGTTATTATGGCGACTTTACCGGTCCGCTCGACGAACCTGATGGCCGCCAGCACCTTGGGTCCCATGTTCCCTGGGGGGAAGTGTCCCTCATCGTAGTACCTCTTGGCCTCGTCAACGCTTATAGTATCGAGAAACGTCTGATTCTCCTTCCTGAAGTTTATGGCGACCTTCTCCACATCTGTCAATATCATGAAGAGCTCGGATCCCAGGGAGGAGGCCAGCCTCTCCCCAGCCAAATCCTTGTCTATGACGGCGTCCACCCCCTCCAGCTCCTCCTCGTCGACCACAGGTATCCCCCCGCCTCCGGATGCTATCACGATTATTCCGGCCTCCACCATCCTCCTTATGGCCTCTATCTCGACCTGCTTTATGGGATCGGGTGAGGGGACCACCCTCCTCCACCCCTTACCCACGTCGTACTTCATGATCCATCCAAGCTTGTCCTTCTCCTTGGCCTCCTCCTCGCTGTACCAAGGCCCTATGAACTTCGTGGGGTTCCTGAATGCTTGATCCCTCCTGTCCACCAGGACCTGTGTTATCACGGTGGCCACGGGGATGTCAATTCCCGCCCTCCTGAGCTCATTTATGAGGGATTGTTGGATCATGTAACCGATCAGTCCCTGACTCATGGCCCCGCAGGCATGTAAGGGCATCGGCGGGACCTGAGATGCACCCGCTTCCTGCTGGAGGAGTATCGCACCCACCTGCGGGCCGTTACCGTGCGTTATAACGACTCTGTACCCTCTCCTTATCAGCTCAACTATCTGTTTGGCTGTCACCCTCGCGTTAGCTAGCTGCTGCTCGAATGTTCCCTCCTGTCCATACTGGAGGAGGGCATTACCCCCTAGGGCTACGGTGATTACGCTGCTCATAGGCCTATCCCTCAGGTGAGAATAAAAATATTTTGTACGTTGTTATATCAGGGCGGCTAAAATAGCGGCCTCCGTCCAAAGCCTGTTCTCGGCCTGATCGAACACGACGGACCACTTGCCCTCTATAACCTCCTCCGTCATCTCGTTCCCCCTGTAGGCCGGTAGACAGTGCATGAATATCGCATGCTCCTTAGCCAAGCCCATGATCTCAGGAGTGACCGTGAAAGGAGCGAAGTCTTCCTTCCTCTTATCCTTAGTTTCCTCAGGCTTCCCCATGCTCCACCAAGTATTGGCGTAGACTATATCAGCTCCCTTGACGGCTTCCCTCAGATCATGGACTATCTCAAGCTTAGTACCCCTCCTAGCGGCCTCCCTCTCACCGAACCTCCATATCTCCTCTATTGGCTCATACCCCCTGGGGACGGCAAGCACCAGATCCATACCGAAGACGGGGGCCGTCGCTATCAGGGAGTGGGCCACGTTCCACACGTCTCCCGTGTAGACCATCTTGAGACCATCCCATTTACCCAGCTTCTCCTTTATCGTCATCAGATCTGCCAAAGCTTGACACGGATGTTCCTCATCTGAGAGAGCATTGATGACAGGGTTCCTCATGTAATTGGCGTATTCCACTATCTCCTCCTGACCGAAGGTCCGGATGACGAGAGCATCATAATACCTATCCAGGACCCTGGCCGTGTCCTTCACGGGCTCTCCCCTCTGAAGCTGGAGCTCATCCGGTCTCATGTAGACGGAGAAACCTCCAAGCCTGAAGATAGCGGCTTGAAAAGAGTTCCTAGTTCTGGTGGATGGTTTCTTGAACAGGAGAGCTACGGCCTTCCCCTCAAGGGGCTTCACGCGGATCCCTGAGTACCACATCTTCTTCAGGTCCATAGAAATCTGAATGAGGTACTCCAGCTCCTCCCTCGTGAAGTCCCTCGTCGTTATGTAATCCCTCCCCCTAAGGTTGAACAGAGCCATACGACCACCCTCTCCTCCTATCTTAGAGAGACTATACTTAAAAATTTCGCTATAGACATCCATTATAGATGCGTTCTATTGGTAATTTTCCAAATCCCAAGTGAGCATAAAACTTAGTCGCTACCTCTAGCTAGCCTTATACTGAGAGGCAATTTCTACCCCATTGTTGCCTTCGTCTTATTCTCAAGGCAAGATCTTCTTCTTTAGTAGTCTGTCCCAATTAGTAAAGCTTATATTAAAAGGTCGTACGCGTTAGGCTTGGTGGGCGCTATGCCTGCAAGTAGGGGTCTCTTGATCGGAATAGTAGCTGTTGTTGTCGTGATAGCCGTGGTGGCGGCATTCCTTCTGATGACACAACCAGCCGCCGGAGGGACCGTCAAGATAGGGCTCATAGCACCGCTAACAGGATCCTTGGCGGAGCACGGATTGGATATGAAGCAAGCAGCCATATTGGCTGTCGAGGAGATAAACTCGAAAGGGGGTATCTTAGGGAAGAGGATAGAGCTAGTCATAGAGGATACCGCTTGCAAGGCCGATCTGGCCACGGCAGCGGTTCAGAAGATGATAACGCAGGATAATGTGTACGCTGTCGTCGGTGAGTACTGCTCAACGGTAACTTTAGCGGTTCAGCCAACCCTGATGGAGAACAAGAAGCTCTTACTGGTCCCAGTATCCGTGGCCACGAAGATAACGGAGCAGGGATACAAGTACACATTCAGGAGCTGCGCCAATCAGTGGATGCAGACCACCCAGCACGCTGACTTCGTATACGAGCACCTCAAGCCGAGGACCGCGGCCATGCTGGGTATAAACGACGACTATGGGAGGGAGGGTCTCAAGATATGGGGAGATCGCATGAAGGAGAAGGGAGTGAGAATAGTTGCGGAGGAATACTTTGACGCAGGAACGACGGACTTCACCCCGCAGCTTTCGAAGATAAAGGCCGCTAATCCCGATGTGATCTTCGTGGTCGCCAACATAAGGGATGCAGCCAACATACTCAAGCAGGCTCACGAGATAGGGCTTTACAAGCAGTTCACCATGCTGGGAGGAGTGACCAGTGAGGAGTTCCTTCAGCTAGCTGGGAATGATGCCCTAGGACTAGTTCACGTCAGTTACTTCGAACCCACATCCAAGAGACCAGCGGCCCAGGAGTTCGTCCAGAAGTTCGTTCAGAAGTGGAACAGGACACCCGCCATGTATGCGGCTGGTGTCTGGGACGCTTTCATGACGTTGAAGTACGGTGTTGAGAAGGCCGGGACTTGGGATGTCGATAAGGTGGCTGAGGCCATAAGGACGGTGAGATTCGAGGGGGCCCAGGGGACCATCTATTACGATGAGAAGGGTCAGGCCCAGACCAAGGTTCTCCTAGTGCAGGTACAGAAGGTTGATGGAAAGCTCAAGAGGGTCATACTTTACCCGGAATCCGATAAGGAAGGAGAGTATATACCTCCCGAGAGGATCTGGGGAAGCTGACCCTCTCGCATTTCACCCGCTTTTTATTTTTCGACGCGAATCTCCGGGGGGTCGATCGTGCAGCCCATGTTGTTCCTAGAGCAGACGATCCTCGGCCTGATGATGGGAGGTATATACGCTTCGGTAGGCGTGGGTCTGACTATGATATTCGGGGTGATGAGGCTGAGCAACTTCGCCCATGGAGAGTTCTACATGCTAGGGGCGTTCCTCATATACACTCTAGTTAACGCTTTGGGTGGCGACCCATACGTCTTAGCACCTATCTCGGCGGTGGCAGTAGGGCTCATAGGTATAGCGCTCAACAAGCTGATATTCCTCTCACTCTACAAGGAGTTGAGAGGGGCTAAGGGAGCTGCCGCATTCTTCTTCCAAGATTTGAGGTTCATAATGCTGACGATAGGTCTCTCCATACTCCTCGTGGACTTGGCCTTGGTTCTATGGGGGCCGATCCCCATCTCAATACCCAGCGTGTTCACCGCCCACATAATAAAGCTTCCTGGAGGGCTATCATTCTCGCTAGCGAGGATAATCGCCTTCGTCGTCGCTATGGTGTCGCTGATAGTCCTATACACATTCCTGATGACGACCAAAACGGGAAAGGCCATCAGAGCTACATCTCAAAATCCATCCGCTGCAGCCCTAGTGGGGATAAACACGTACAAGATTTACGATATCACGATGTTCATTTCCACAGCTCTCGCTGCCCTCGCCGGGGGCATTCTGGGGCCCATCTACAACATCTACCCCACGATGGGGTTGGATGTAGTTGCCAAGGCGTTCGTCGTGGTGATAACGGGGGGAATGGGGAACGTAGTGGGTAGTATGCTGGCGGGATTCCTCATAGGGTTGGCTGAAGGCTGGGGAGGACTGATCTTCGGAACAGAGTACAGACAAGTTGTGGCATTCGTCATAATGATCTTAGTACTTTGGTTCAGGCCTCAGGGGATACTAGGAGGGAGGAAGAGCTGAATGCTGGGGATAACGAAGGATGTGGCCCTGAGGGTGGCCAGGTACTATGCGCTCGCTTTCATACTGCTCTCCCCCCTACCACTCGCCGGGGATTACATAACCCACCTGGCCATAATGATAATGCTCTACTCAATAACAGCGGCGAGTCTCGATATACTGGTGGGGTACACCGGGAGGCTATCACTGGGACACGCGGCTTTCTACGCGGTAGGCGCCTACACATCGACGCTCCTCAGCATGAATGCCGGCGTGAATCCCTGGATTGGGATCCTTGTGGGCGGCATCCTCGCTTCCTTATTCGGCCTCGTGCTTGGGATCCCATCGCTGAAGTTGAGAGGGCCCTATCTGGCGATCTCCACTCTGGGCTTCGGGGTCATAGTGCAGTTGATGCTCATAAACCTGGATTGGCTCACCAGGGGTCCCATAGGAATCCCCGGCATCCCCCCGCTCCCGGGAGGGCCTCTGGATCTCAGGAGTAAGAGCTCATTTTACTACATAGCTCTCCTGCTGACGCTAGTCATCGTATATGCGCTGCACATGATCTCAAGGTCCAGGATCGGGAAGATACTCATGTCAATAAGGGAGGACGAGGATGCGGCCCTCTCGGTGGGTGTGAACGTGCCCCTCTTCAAGGTGTTAGCGTTCATAATATCGACGTTCTTCGCGGGACTTGCGGGGGGCCTTTACGCGCACTACATAAGGTACATAAGCCCCGCGATGTCCGCCCTCTCAGAGTCCATAAATATCCTCTCCATGACCATAATAGGCGGTTTCGGCACCCTAGTGGGTCCGCTGATGGGGGCTGCGCTGCTCACGATACTCCAAGAGATCCTGAGACCGTACCTAGAGTACAGATACCTGATATACGGTGCCCTCATAGTCATCGTGATGAAGTTCTTTCCCTCGGGGATCTACGGGCTTGTCCAGTCCCTGCTGAGGAGGATGAGAGGATGATACTGGAGGGGCAGGGCATCACGAAGAGGTTCGGGGGATTGGTCGCCGTTGATGACGTCACCTTCGGGGTGAGGGAGGGGGAGGTGTTCGGCATAATAGGCCCCAACGGGGCGGGCAAGACGACACTCTTCAACGTGATAACAGGCTTCTATAAGCCTGAGAGGGGAAGGATTATCTTTCAGGGGATGGATATCACGGGTAAGAAGCCGAATGAAATAGCCAAAATAGGTTTAACGAGGACTTGGCAGATAGTCAGGCCCTTCCTAGGCATGAAGGTCTTGGATAATGTTCTGGTTCCCATCTACGTTAGGAGAGGGATCCTGGGGGGAATCAGTGAGTCGGATGCCGTGGAGAGAGCCGAGGAGATACTGCATTTCGTTGGACTTTCTCACAGGAGGGAATACCTAGCTGAAGCCCTCCCTCAGGGTGAGAGGAAGAAGCTTGAGATAGCCAGGGCCCTGGCGACAGAACCCAAGCTGCTGATGTTAGATGAGCCTGCCGGTGGCCTAACCCCGACGGAGATGGACGACGTCATGAACGTCGTCAGGAGGGTGAGGGAGTCTGGGATCACGGTGGTCATAATAGAGCACAACATGAGGGTCGTCATGGGGGTATGTGAGAGGATAATGGTCCTCAACTTCGGGAGGAAGATCGCCGAGGGGACGCCGAACGAGATAGCGAGGAATGAGGATGTTATTAAGGCTTACTTGGGGGAGAGGTTCCATGCTGGAAGTTAGGGGCGTATCCGCCGCTTATGGTACCGCTCTAGCCCTCAAGAGCGTTAGCTTAAGGGTTGACAGGGGAGAGGTGGTCTCCCTCATAGGCGCGAATGGAGCGGGCAAGACCACCACGCTCAGGGTGATCTCAGGTATCTTGAAGCCCACGGGTGGGGAGGTGATTCTGGATGGAAGGAGCATCGCTGGAATGGAACCGTTCCAAATAGCCTCACTGGGGTTGATACACGTCCCCGAGGGCAGGGGACTCTTCCCCGAGATGACGGTGCTGGAGAACTTGGAGATGGGAGCCTACCTCAGGAGGGACAAGGAGAGAATTAAGGAGGATATGGAGTTCATCTATTCGCTCTTCCCGGTGCTTAAAGAGAGGAAGAAACAGCTTGCCGGTACACTGAGCGGAGGGGAGCAGCAGATGCTTGCGATAGCCAAGGGCCTGATGGGATCGCCCAGGATCCTCCTGCTGGACGAGCCCTCGCTGGGCCTGGCGCCCATAATGGTTGATAGGATATTCGATGCGATATCCCAGATAAACAGGGAGAGGGGGATCTCCATTTTAATAGCTGAGCAAAATGCTTACATGGCTCTAAGCGTGAGCCATAGAGCTTATGTCATTGAGAACGGATCCACCGTCATGGAAGGGAGGGGAGAGGAACTCCTGGGGAACGACTACGTGAGGAAAGCCTACTTAGGAGTATAGGTCAACGCTGAGCAGTATATCTTCCTATTATCTCTTTCACATCCAGAAGTTCCACCTCCAGCTTCCTCAGGCTCCTAAGGTACTTTGCCGCCTTAGCGGAGTTCGTGGTCACCTTCCTTATCCCAAGCTCCTCGAGGGGGGAGACTACCATGCACGTGTCATACCATATCTCAGCTCCGAACTCCTTGAAAACCCTTTTCAGCTCCGATCTCTCTATCATCGGCATGAAGGCCCTTGCCGTGAATAGCCAGAACCTCACTAGGGCTCTCCTCCCATCAACAAGCCTTCCTATCTCCCTGAGCTCTTGGAGCGATAGGTGAGGACATCCTAGGACAACGAGATCTGATCCGCCCTCGAAGGAACTCATCTCCTCCCTCAGCAAGGACAGATCCCTTTTGGTGACCTTGAGGGATCTGCTGACATCGGATATATCGTTGGGAGTTATCCCGGGTATGTGAAACATCTCTATTGATCCGGATGCCGCACCGGCAGCGGACATCGCCTTGAGCTCCGCTAAGGAGACCCTCTTGAGACCCGTGTAGAGGGGCACTGAATCCGGATAATGGAGACCGACATAGTAGGCTAGCAGATAGTGCTGGAGGACATCCTCCAAGGGCTCGACCTCTACCCTTATGCTCGGGAGCCTGTTCTCATCCAGGTGCTTCCCATAGACCGGAGTGTAGCCAGCGGCCGCCACAACAATCGTCTTAGTTGCCCCCTCTCTGTTGGATCTGGCCCCTAGGACGCTGTTGATGAAGGCCACGGCGCTTGATTCTCCCCAGCAGACCCTCTCCCCGTAGGTCGGGAGGTTCCCGACCAAGTAGGGGATGCAGGTGAACGTGGGTACCGCACCCATGCTGATCAGGGAATCCACTATCTCCATCTGCTTCTTCGCGAATCCCTCAGGGATTCCCATGGTATTCCAATCGACGAGGTCCATCCCAGCAGGGTTCGTGGTAGCGGTGACCCTGAACCTGATCCTCCTCGATATTTCGGAGAGCCACTCCCTACCCGAATCTCCTATCGTGGCGTAAGATACCCCTGAAACGTGAACGGACCTGACCCTGGCGAAGCCCTCGGCTCCGGTGATCGAGGCCTCCCTCTCCAGGTACCTCCTGAGCTCCTCCTCGACGCTTTCATCCTCAAGCCTAACCTCCCTCACTCCCCTTATCTCGACGGGTATCCCGGCCAGTTCGGCGGCTATCGTCACGCTGTCGGGCTCCTCGACGATTATCTTAAGAGGTGCCACGTTGTTCCTCTTGAGCGCGAAGAATATGTATGCCCCCACCGTGGATCCGGTGGATCCCTTGATCCTGACTATCTTTCCAGCTATGCTCTGCCCCCTCTGTGGGTGACCCTCCTGAACTATCCTCCCGGTCCTGACGTCAACACCATCGAGCCAGGAGATCGGTGATGTTATGACCATCTCATCCGTCAAGGTTCGTAAAACCCCCTGACAGTGCTCGAGTCCATCTTCTTGATCAGGGCCACAAGCAATTTCATCGCTGCCTCCACATCATCCGGTGATAATATGGAGCTATGGGAGTGTATGTGCCTGGTCGGAACCCCCAGCACCACCGAAGGTACTCCCTTGCTGTGCAGATGGACCCTCCCCGCATCAGTCCCTCCCCTAACGGCCGAGAGCTGATAGGGTATGTTCTCCTCCTCAGCGACCTCCACCACGAACTCCCTGAGCTTGAAGTTGGGTATCATGCTCCTGTCCCAAGTTATTATGGACACCCCCTCCCCCATCTTCGCCGGCGCCTCGGCTGACGTTATTCCCGGGGAGTCGCCAGCTATGTCAACGTCAACGGCTATGAACACGTCCGGATTCACCACATCGGCCGCCGTCTCAGCGCCCCTCAGACCGACCTCCTCCTGCACGGTGGCCACGGCATAGTATGTGTTCGGATGGTCAGTCCCCCTCTCCTTAAGGTCCCTCAGCGCCTCCATGACCACGAAGGTCCCCACCCTATCATCGAAGGCCTTCCCCAGCCACGCCTTACCCCCCCTCAGCACCTCGAAGGGCGCCAGCGGAGCGATGGGGTCTCCTATCCTTATCCCCATCTCCTTCACCTGATCCTTGTTCTTAGCCCCGACATCTATGAAGAGGTCCTTGAGCTCAATGGGCTTGTTCCTCTCCTCCGGGGTCATAAGATGGGGAGGTTTGCTCGCTATGACGCCGACGTGATCTCCCTTCCTGGTCCTCACAACGACCCTCTGAGCAGGCAGCGTGGTTGAGGCCCAGCCTCCCAATGCCTCGAACTTCAGGAACCCGTTGTCCTCTATCGAGACCACTATGAAACCTATCTCATCGACGTGACCCGCAGCCATAACCCTCGGGACATCGCTGCTCCCTCTCTTCTTGAGTATAAGCGATCCGAGTCCATCCCTCAGCACATCATCTGAGAAGATCGAGTAACGTCCCTTGATTAGATTAAGGGGCTCTGACTCGAATCCGGATGGCCCAAAACTCTCGGAGAGACGTGAGAAGAAACTCACCGACTCGTCGTCCATACGCGTAGTGACATCACGAATAAATTAATTTAATCCGATCCCTGGGAGGTTCTGTCGATGATACTGAAGGAACCAGGGGCCTACATGAGGGCCGAGATATACGAACAGCCGGAAGTCGTCGAGAGAACCTTAAGGGAATCCCTGGGAGACGTTAGAAGGGCTTTAGATTACCTTAGCACCTCCTTCATCTACGTCACAGGCAGCGGATCCAGCTTTCACGCCTCCCTCGTGCTCAGTAGGGCTCTGATGAGGATAGCGGGCATCAGATCTACTGCCATACAGGCCTCGGAGCTTCCCGAGTGGATCCCTCATGATGTCCGCGACTCCGCCCTCATAGCCCTCTCCCAGAGCGGGGAGAGCAAGGATGTCCTAATCGCCGTGGAGACTTTCAGAAGGATCTCATCGGGATCTCCCGTCATAGCGATAACTAACACACCAAAAAGCACTCTTCATGAGATCTCTGACGCATCGATATTGACGAGAGCAGGGGAGGAGAGGGCTATAGCTGCCACGAAGACTTACACAACCCAGTTGGCAGCCTCCTTCCTTCTAGCGACGGAGCTGGCTGATGCGAGGGGAAGAGACGTTAGGGAATTGAGGGACGAACTGATAAGAGTGCCAAATTTAATGAGGGATATGCTAGCTTATGTCATGTTTTTTGTGAAAGCATGGGCTGATCGTTTGAAGGACAGGGAGTTTGGCTTCATCTTGGGGAGGGGTCCCAACTACCCGACGGCGCTCGAGTCGGCCCTCAAATTGAGGGAGACCGCCAACCTTCACTACGTCGGCTACTCCGCGAGGGAGTTCCTACATGGTCCCATTCAGCTAGTGGCCGAGGGAACTCCGGTCATACTGATAGGGGGATCCGGCTTGGAGGATGTTATCCAGAGGATAAGAGCCTTAGGAGGAGAGTTGATAAGGGTGGATCCAGGAGGCGAGGTGCCAATCGCTGAGGTGAGCTACGAACTCTCTCCGATAGTGGCTGTGGTCCCCATGCAGCTCCTCTCCCTAGAGGTATCCCTTTTAAGGGGGCTGGACCCGGATAAGCCCGAGAAACTCACGAAGGTGGTGAAGTGAATGAGGCTCCTCTTGATGGAGTTGGATAACGTGCTTTACAACTCGAAGCTCCTGAAGGCCATAGCTAGGGAATGGGCGATAACTGCGATGAGAGAGGCCGGTCTACCCGTGGATCATGAGAGGGCGCTTGGAGCACTTATGGAGGTCGTTAGGGAGAAGGGGGAGGACTATCCGTTCCACTTCGATGAGATGATGGAGAGGCTGGGACTCAGGAAGGATCACAGGGTCATAGCAGCTGGGGTTATAGCGTATCATGATGTCAAGAGAGCCTTCCTGAGACCCCTGCCTGGGGTCATGGAGATCATAGTCAGCGCGAGGGACAGGGGGTTCAGAGTTGGCGTCATATCACGCGGCAATCCCGTCAAGGAGTGGGAGAAGGTGCTCAGGCTGGGGATCCATCACGCGGTGCATCACATATGGGTGGGGAAGGAGATCTCACTAGAAGATGTTTTTTCAGCCGGATACAGGCCTGAGGAGATGATATTTGTCGTTTGGAGCGCCGAGAACTATGAGGCTGCGAGGAGGTCTCGCGTCAAGTATCTGGTCAGGTTGATGGACAACAAGATAGAGGTGCTCGAGGAGGGAGAGCTCACGAGGGAGGATGAAACTTGGAGATTGAGAGAAATTGTGGAAAACCTTTTAGAAAGGCTATAGTGGGGGGAACCTTCGACAGACTCCACAAGGGTCATAGGGAGCTTCTCAGCCTGGCCTGCAGCATCGCCCGGAGCCTCATCATCGGGTTGGCGGATGGCCCCTTGATAGAGCGCAAGCCCCTGGCTGACAAGGTGTTACCCTTCGAGGAGAGGGAGAGGGCGCTCAGGGAGTTCCTAGAGCGCGAGGGAGTCCCCTACGAAATTGTTAAAATTTTTGACCCTGTAGGCCCAGCGGAGAGCGCGGAGGAAGCGGACGTCATAGTGGTATCGACCGAGAGCTACGAGGGGGCCCTACTTGTTAACGAGAGAAGGAGGATGAGGGGATTGAGGGAGCTTAAAATAGTGGTGCTTCCCCTATTGCTCGCTGAGGACGGGAAGCCAATCTCATCGAGCAGGATAAGGAGAGGGGAGATAGATCCTGAGGGGAGGCTTCTCACTCCAATCCGTTAAATTTTTCAATTGGCATATGGCCTCTCATGGGGGTGCTGCTGATTGTCAAGAGGAGAGCTGCGCCTGATGACGGGTTATGATGCCCTAGTTGAGGGCTCCATCATGGCCGGATGTCGCTTCTTCGCCGGTTATCCAATAACCCCTTCAACGGAGATCGCCGAGAGGATGTCGAATCGGTTGCCCAAGGTCGGAGGGATATTCATACAGATGGAGGATGAGCTGGCCTCGATAATTGCGATAATAGGGGCCTCATGGGCTGGCCTGAAGTCGATGACCGCCACGAGCGGACCCGGGTTCTCTTTGATGCAGGAGGGATTGGGATACGCTGTGATAACGGAAACGCCAATAGTGGTCGTGAACGTCATGAGAGGAGGTCCATCAACAGGCCTGGTGACCCTGCCATCGCAAGGGGACGTCATGCAGGCCAGATGGGGGAGTCACGGGGATTATGCGATAATAGCTTTGGCCCCTTGGAGCTCCCAGGAGATGTTCGATCTCGCCATAAGAGCCTTTAACCTATCCGAGATTTACAGGAACCCCGTGATCATACTATCGGATGAGGTGATCGCCCACATAAGGGAGCCCATAAGGATACCACCTCCGGAGGAGATAGAGATCGTGGAGAGGAGGAGGCCCTCAGTGCCGCCCACGGACTTCATCCCTTACCTGCCCGAGCCCGGTGAGTGGGTGAGCCCGATGCCAGCTTTAGGGGACGGATATAACGTGATAGTTGAGAGCGTCATGCATGATGAGTTCGGTCACAGGATAGGCATGGGGCAACCGATAGCTGAGAGGAAGATAAAGAGGATCTATTACAAGATAGAGAGGAACGTCGATAAAATAGCTATGCATGAGGAGAGGGAGCTGGACGATGCGGACATCGCGGTAGTGACCTATGGATCCGCAGCCAGATCCTCCCTCAGAGCCATCAAAGACGCTAGAGGCTTGGGAATCAAGGTTGGAATGCTCAGGTTGATAACGCTGTGGCCCTTCCATGATAAGCTGATAGAGGATCTCTCAGAGAGGGTGAAGGCGATTGTGGTTCCCGAGATGAACATGGGCAAGATCGTGAGGGAGGTCGAGAGGGCCTCCAAGGGGAGGTGTGAGGTCATATCCGTTCCCAAGGTGGGAGGGGTCCTCCACAACCCGGATGAGATATTATCAGCTATAAAGCTCGCAGCGAGGTGATCTCAATGATCCAGGAGGAGGGATTCGAGCATATATTGGCTAAAAAGTACATGAGAACTGAGCTAATGCCTCACGCCTTCTGCTCGGGCTGCGGCATAGGCATAGTGGAGAGGATGATCCTCATGGCCTTCGAGGAACTTGGAGAGGAGGAGTGGAGAAAGACCGTGTTCGTGAGCGGCATAGGGTGCTCCGGATGGACGCCCCTCTACTTCAGGAGTGATGTTGCGCACACCCTACATGGTAGGGCCCTGCCCTTCGCGACAGCCGTAAAGTTAGCCAGACCTGAGCTCAACGTAGTAGTCATAATGGGAGATGGTGATTCCATGGCCATAGGGGGAAATCACCTGATCCATGCCGCGAGGAGGAACATCGGCCTGACGGTGATAGTGATCACTAACATGGTCTATTCCCTGACCGGCGGCCAGGTGGCCCCCACCACGCCGGAGGGCGCGATCACCCAGACTTCCCCCTACGGAAACATAGAGCCCAACTTCAACCTGATGGAGCTGATGAAAGCTGCCGGAGCAACTTACTTAGCTAGATGGACCACATATCACGTGATGCAGGCTAAGAACAGCATAAAGAAGGCTATCAAGCATAAGGGGTTCTCACTGATCGAGATAATATCCCAATGTCCCACGTTCATGGGCAGGTACGTGCTGGGCAAGTCGGATCCTAGGGAGATCATGCAGTGGTTCAAGGAGAACTCGGTGCCCATCGGAGTCGCGAGTTCGAAGAGCCCCGAGGAGCTCAGGGGAAAGATAATCGTGGGGGAGTTTTTACATAGGCCGGAGGTCATGGAGTACACGGAAAGGCTCAAGATCCTGAGGGAAAAGATCAGGAGGTGATCGCATGTCCGCAGTCAAGGTGAAGCAGATAGCCGTGAGCGATAAGCTTTGCAAGGGGTGCTACCTCTGCATATGGGCCTGTCCCTGGGGGGTTCTTGAGATAAAGGAGGAGAGGAACTGGAGGGGGATAAGGAAGCCCTATGCCGCCAAGATAGAGCAGTGCAGAGCCTGCAGATTGTGCGAAATATATTGCCCAGACTTCGCCATACAGGTCATAGTGGACGATGATGAGGAGAGGAGGATCCTCGAGGTTGAGGAGAAGTACGAGAGAATATGGTTCGATAGGCTGAGGAAGAGGGATGAGATAATAGCTAGGGGTGTGTGGTGGCTATGAGGATAGAGGTCATCATATCGGGTTTCGGTGGCCAAGGGGTTGTCGTGGCTGGTGCCGTGCTCACGCAGGCGGCGGTCCTAGGAAACTACTACGCCTCATCAACTTACACGTACGGGCCCGAAGCTAGGCTGGGGTCCACCAGATCGGAAGTTGTCATCTCCGACGAGGAGGTGGACTACCCGAAGGTCCTGAACCCCGATTACTGGATAGTGATGAATCAGCACTCACTCAACACGCTGGCCCCGAGATATCAGTTTGGGAAGACTGTTGTGATAGCTGACTCAACTATGATAAGATTCTTTGATCCAATAGAAAATAAAGTAAAGATACTTTACAAAGTCCCGGCCACGGATGAGGCTGAGAAGCTCGGGGACAGGCTCGTCACTAACATGCTGATGCTTGGCATCTTCTCCGCCATCTCCGGGATCGTATCACCAGAAAATCTGAAGGAGGCAATAAAAAGCACAGTAAGGCCGCAATTCTTCGAAATAAACTCCAAAGCAGTTGAGAGAGGGTTCGAGATAGCGAGGCTCTTGATGAGGCAATAGTTTAATTCTCGAGGGGCCATCATTTTTTGGGCTATGATGAGTGTTCGGCAAGAGGGCTTTAGTGGCCCTTAAGAGGGTCAGCTGAGCCCGGGAGGATAGTTTGCTACCACTGAAGGATGAGAACTCAAGTCGCGTTAGGCCCCTCGTGAATTACTCCATAATAGCGACCAACATTGCGATATTCCTCATTGAGATATCGGATCCTAGGGTGATGCGATTCCTGATAAATGACTACGGATTCATCCCCTCCCTCCTGGTCGAGGAGCCCCTGATCAATGCGCACAGGATGATCACGTCGATGTTCCTCCATGGAGGGTGGATCCACTTACTAGGCAACATGCTCTACCTATTCATATTCGGGGATAACGTGGAGGCCGCCTTCGGACATCTAAATTACATCTCCTTCTACCTCCTCTCCGGAGCATTCGCCAACATGATCCATGCGATGGTATCGAAGCTCACGGGCATGCCCATGGACGTCCCCGCCATAGGGGCTTCCGGAGCGATAAGCGGAGTTCTAGGGGCTTACCTGCTGCTCTATCCAAGGGCCAGGGTGATCACGCTGATATTCACCTGGTACCTAGCTACGCTTAGACCCATCTCAGCTAAGTACTTCATAGGATTTTGGTTCGTGCTCCAGCTAATTCCCGGGCTCCTGCTCGGGGAGGCCACGGGTGTGGCTTACTGGGCGCACATAGGAGGTTTCCTAGTGGGCATGGTTTTAGCCCTCCCTTACAGGGGCAGGGTCGGTCACCTGAGGAGGGACCTTCTTGGAGGACTTGGAGATTCTGGCTGAGGAGCTGGCGGAGGTCATGAGACTGGCCTACATCAAGGGGCTGACTACCGGTGGAGGAGGGAACGCAAGCCTCAGGGTGGCCCAGGGTCTCCTCATAACGCCCTCCGGTAAGTTCAAGGGGAGGCTCAGGGGAGAGGACATCCTGATGATAAGCGAGGAGGGTGAGGTGATAAGGGGTGAGGGCACTCCCAGCACCGAATGGAGGATGCACGTCATGATATACAAGGTCAGAGAGGACGTCAGATCTGTTCTGCATTGCCACCATCCCTTGGCCATAGCCTACTCCATCAAGGGAGCGCCGCTAAGCAATCTTAGGAATCTCATGACCGAGGAGTCCATCAAACTGCTCAGGGAAGTGAGAGTTGTTCCCTGGAGGCCCTTCGGAACATGGGAGCTGGCATCCTTGGTCAGCGATGCCTTAAGAGGGTCCAATGCGGTGCTGATCGAGAGACATGGTGCTGTAGTTGTGGCTGAGAATCACTGGAAGGCTCTGGCTGCGATGGAATCCCTTATCGAGACGTTAGCGGTATCCCTGATAAGTGGCATCCTAGAGTGAGTGGATCAGGGTCTCCAAGGCCTCCCTATTCCGACGTAAGCTCTTCCGGTGGGGACCTCGTCCACCTCCAGCACGTCCCTGCCATCCACTATCACCTTGACATCCTTGCCCATCGAGAGGAGCTCACTCAAGCTCATCCTGTAAACACTATGATCCGTAGCTATCACGACCACTCCAGCCCCTGAGATCGCCTGTTCCAGATCCTTGGTTAGGGTCACGCCCATGGAGGAGAGCTTCTCATCCTCCTCTATGAAGGGATCGTGAACCTTTATGTCCCTGAGGCCCATGGAGAGGAGCTCCTTAACCAGCTCGTAGGTGGGTGAGAGCCTGGGGTCCCCTATGTCTCCCCTGAAGGAAAGCCCCAAAACAGCTACCTTGGGATCCCTCAGACCCATCCTAGAGATCCCCTCCCTCACGAGCTCCGCTACCCTTCGGGGCATCTGCTCGTTTATCATCCTACTGATTGAAGGGAGCCTCAGGTCCACTCCCATCGATCTGGCCTTCCACAGGAGGAATCTAGGGTATATGGGGATGCATAATCCCCCTACTCCGGTCCCCGGCCTATGAAGGTTCGAATAGGGCTGGCTGTTCGCTGCCCTGGCCACCTCCTCATAGTCTATCCCGAGCTCCCTGCAAAGCATGGCCAGTTCGTTCGCCAAGGCTATGTTGACGTCCCTGTAAACCCCCTCCGCCAGCTTCTCGAATTCCGCAACGATGTCACTGGACACCCTTATCACCCCCCTCTTGGCCACAGCAGAGTAGAGGGCCGATGCCACCTCAGCGCTCCTCTCATCCACACCACCGATCACCTTAGGGTAGGACTCTACTATGTCCCTCAGGGCCCTGCCCTCGGATATCCTCTCAGGACTGTAGGCTAGACCGAAGTCCCTGCCGGCGGATAAACCGCTTCCCTCCTCGAGTATGGGTCTCAAGAAGAACCTCGTCGTTCCGGGAGGGACGCTGCTCTCCAATATCACTAGATCCCCTCTCTTGAGACCTGAGGCTATGGATTCAGCAGCTGACCTTATCGCCGATAGATCCGGCTCCCCATCCTCATTTAGGAGGGAAGGTACCGCTATTATCTTAACGTCTGATTCAGCTGAAGCTAGCTTCCCATCCGTGGTAGCGGAGAGCCTTCCCTCCCTCTTAGCCCTTCTGAAGACATCTGTGAGGCATGGCTCGTTCACGGGAGACTCTCCTCCATCCAAGGTCCTCACCTTCGACTCGTCCAGATCAACACCTATCCCCCTGGCGCCGGCCAGCAACCAGGCAGCCAATATGGAGGCACCAACGTGCCCTACGCCGTAGACGGAGACCGTTATCTTGCCATTGCGCAGATCTCTCCTCAGTTGGGAGGGGCTTAGATCCATTACTGGCATGGTCACTCCTCCCGAATCCCAGGTTAAACGTGTTATTTCAAAAATCGGAATTTGGGATGGGAGATAAAAATTATAGGGTGGTAAGGGGCCTCCGCCCAGGTGAGGAAAAATAAGGAGGGATGAGCTTAAGGCCTCACTCGAACCATACATCAGGAGAGCAGACTCAGTCCTATTGAGGATCCTGGAGGAGAACTCCGGGAATCCCTTCGCGGAACCGTTGATCGAGTTCACAAGGGGAGGTAAGCGGATAAGACCGGCCTTACTCCTAGTGGTCAACGAGGCGGCAGGCGGAGGGGGCGATCCCGAGCCGGCTGCGGCTGCGGTGGAGCTGATACATCTGGCCTCGCTGATACACGACGATGTGATAGATGGCAGCAGCTTAAGGAGGGGACTTCCCTCGTTCCACGTTAAGCATGGGACTGAGATGGCTATACTGGTGGCCGATTTCATACTCTCCCTGGTCTTGGAGATAGCCAATGGCTACGAAGACAGGAGGGTGGGGAAGATTATATCCGAGACCACCAAGCTCATGTCAATAGGGGAGATGATGGAGGTGGCCCTCCTCAGGAGGGGGGTTCCCATAAGCTTGGATGACTACCTGAGGGTGCTGGAATACAAGACAGCCTCCCTCTTCCGGGCCGCATCATCGTTGGGAGCATTGATAGCCGAGAAGGAGGAGGTTATAGAGAGCATGGGATCTTACGGCCTCTATCTGGGACTGGCTTATCAGATAAAGGATGATCTAATCGATTGGGGTGAGAGAGGCGAGCTCACCCGCCTCCTCGCTGGGGAAGAGATTCGGAATCACCTCTCAGGCCTAGCGATGAGCTTCGCCGAGAGAGCCATAACCATGCTCGGGCGGATCCCCGACTCCCCGCAGAAGGAGATACTCGAGGGACTGGTCAGGTACTCCGTCGAGAGGGAGGAATGAGCAGATCTCAGGGAAATTATCATTAAAAAATTTTCGATTTCGGTTCAGATATAAGAGAATATTCCAATTATCAGGAATATGTTCGTCACGATCCAGGTGAGCAGAGAGGCTGCCGCGGCCCTGCTCCTCGTCATCCCATAGCCCCTCGTGTAGCATGCCAGAAGCACCATTAAGAACCAGACGGAGATCACGAGCTGCAGAAGGGAATCTTGCAGGAACACTTCCCATGGGATATTTGTCTTAAATCCGGATGGACCCATCTGAGGTCCTATCTCTATTTTCCACTCCACCTCTGGCATGGAGAGTCCTATAAGGGCCAGGAGTACCCCGTATGTCATTGACGGAAGCGCCCTTAAGCCGGCCACCATGATACCGGAGGAGAAGCCACCCTTACCCGCCAGGGACCTAGCTATCAAGAATATCGCGAGGCCGGAGATGAGGCTCGTTAGGAACTCCCCTACGAGGGAGTTGAGGAATATCATAAGGGGATTCCTGACGCTGAACTCTATCATGCTTTTCACCAGCTCTCGGGCTCCCTCGGGAATCTCTCCTGAGAACCTCACATCTATGATCAGCCTGTTCATGACGGACCAGCTACCGATCGCGGTGAATATTGAGCCCAACAATGTGGCAAGGAACCAGTATCTCAGCTTGGGGGAAGATACGATCGCTAGGAAGATCCTGTTGGATAGCTTCAGGGGCTGCATGATATAGTCCCTGAACGAATAAGGGTGTTCCTCAGCAGGCGTGGTCTCCTCTATCTCGAATCCCATTGGATCCCCTGAGGAAGGGATTTCGGTCCAATAAAAAGTTTCCAGGTGGCTCTTGATGGTGCTCCCTGCCGATGGCGTGGGCGAAAACGTTTAATTCTCCATGATGGTTCCGACTGTGGGGGGCGATGATAGGGACGAACATCAACGAAAGATCGGGATGTAGTTCCCAGCTCACACTGAGCCCCCCTGAAACATTTATATAATCTGTGATGGGTCAAGCCAGCGGGTGGCGGGGTAGCTCAGCCTGGTTTGAGCGCCGGACTCATAGGCATAGGGCCACGGCGCCGCTGGGACATCCGGAGGTCCCGGGTTCAAATCCCGGCCCCGCCACATGACATGAAATCATTATATTTATTGTGATACCCGCGTGGGTGATTGGGTTCAACACGATGCTTCAGGCAGCTTCACAAAATCTCCTCGGGCTATCCGTGCTGGCCGCGGCCCTGCTGATATCTTCGCTCAAACCTCAGAAGAAGGCTTTGGTATTCATAGTGGCCCTAGCGTTCGTGACCAGCATATATTCGGTTAATCTGGAGGAATTTTTCACAGAGAAGCTTAACGTCCTTAAGGTTGTTGTGGCAATCTTCGGCCTGGAGGTCCTCTCGGCGCTCCTGAAGAAGGGGAGATTCTTCGAGCTCTCCTCCCGGAAGATCCTCAGGAAGATCAGGTCCCCCACCACGATTTTCATAGTTCTGAACATCCTGACAGCGCTGCTCTCGGCTTTGCTGAACAATACCCTAGTCCTGTCCTACATGATGCTGACTGCTGCGAGCCTGACTGCCTGCATTCCCGAGTTCGATCCGGTGGAATTGATGATCTCCTTGGTGATCTCCTCGAACCTGGGCTCCATGGCCACCCTCATAGGGGACGTGTCCAACGTGATAGTCAGCGTCAATGCGGGAATAGGCTTCTTGGATTTCATGACGGTCGCAGCGCCCATCTCAATAATATCCACGCTGACCTCGCTATCGATCCTCCTGCTCAGGCTGGTGAGGAGGGGACGCCCCAGCTGCGTCCTAGAGGTGGGAATGGAGCCGGACTCACGGGAGGAGCACGATAAATCCTACCTCATCTTCGGGCTGTTCTCTATGACCCTCATGTTAACCTTGCTACCCCTCTCCAGGAGACTGGGAACGGATGAGAGCTTGGCCTTAGGCGTAACCGCGATATTCCTGCTATTCTTAGGCGGGGAGAGGATATCTAAAGTCTTCATGGATGTCGATTGGGCTTCTATCGTTTACTTGGGTAGCCTACTCCTAGTGACTGAGATTATAAGTGATTTTGGGGGATTCAGGATCCTGCTCGAATGGGTTAGCGGCATGGACACTAGGCTGAACGTATACCTTGCGTCGATAGGGCTCTCCACACTCATAGACGATGCGGAGGCCGTGGCGATACTCTACCCCACTCTACGGGAGCTCAACGCCAGCAGGGGGACGTGGTGGGCCCTCATAATCGGGACAACGATAGGATCCGCGCTCACCCCCTGGGGATCCATAGCTAACTTGATCGCTTTAAGGACGATCAGGGAGAGGTACAACATCAGGATCAGTCCCGCCAAGTTCCTCTACATCACCACCCTAGCTGTGAGTCCCGTGATACCGCTAGCATACGGCATCCTCTCGATACTGGGTGATGAATGATGAAAAGACACTTAGCGGTCCCATTTTTCTTAATCACCCTCCTGATCATGTATTTCCCGATTAAAATTTACACGGGACTTGATAACAAGCAGATTCAGGCAATCCTCGTGTTTATAGCTCTCTTCTTCATGCTGGCATTTGAGTACAGGCACAGGACGGTGCTCTCCCTAGCGAGCCTGGCCGTTATCTGGTACCTAGGTATATTGAGCAGCGAGGACATGGTGCGCTACCTGGACTTCGACGTCCTGGGACTCCTCTTCGGGATGATGGTGATAGTTGAGTCCCTCAGGGAGGCCGGTTTCCTCTCAATAATATCGCGAGTCTTGATCTCACTGAGGATGAAGAGGTTCTACCAGCTGATCGTAGTCCTATCCCTCCTCACGTTCTTCCTCTCGGCTCTCTTACCCAATGCGACTTTGATCTTGGTCATCGTCCCGATAGCCATGGAGATATGTGAGACCCTGAGATTGAATCCCATACCCGCTCTTATCACGCTGGCTGTCTCATCGAACATCGGCGGTCTAGCCACCCCGGTGGGGGATCCACCTAACATCATGATATCCTCTCACCTGGGGACTCACTTCAGCCAGTTCGTTCGTAACGCGCTGCCACCTGCCTTGCTGAATTACCTGATCTCCCTGGGCGTCATAGCCATCATGTTCAGGGAGCACTTAGGAATGCGAATAGAGAGCGCCGCCTCTGTAGATGCTGGTCCCATCGTCAAAAACAGTAGGTTGCTGCTCGCTGGTATTCCCACGTTGATCACCGTGATCCTACTCTTCTTCCTTGAGGACCTCACGGGGATCAAGCCTTCATCTGCAGCGCTTTACGGCGCGGTGTTCCTGCTGATGGTAGGGGGAGATTCCATGGCCGTGATCCTCAGGGAGGTGAACTGGGACCTTTTGATATTCTTGGGAAGCATCTTGGTGTTCTCTGGAGCTCTGGAGAGGGTGGGAGTTCTTCACATACTGACTCAAACGATCTTCTCGTTCACTCATGATAATGAGGTCCTTCTGATCACACTGATCACCTGGATATCCTCGCTCGCATCTGCTTTCGTCGACAACATACCATACACGGCGATCATGATACCAGCTCTAGACGAGCTCGTTGGCCTGACCGGCTCCGAAATCCTCTGGTGGGTCTTGGTGATCTCGGTCGGTCTGGGAGGGATAGCCACACCCATAGCCTCAGTCCCCTCTTTGGTCGCGTACTCCGTCCTGAGGGAGAGGTACGGGTTCAGGTTCTCGGAGTTCATGAGGGTCGGATTCATCATACTAGCCGTACTAGCCTCATTCACAAACATTTACTATGTGCTGCTCTCCCTAGTGTCCTGATCCACGCTTGGTATGACCTCCAAGCCCCTGCTCCTGGCCCTCTCAGCCAGGTAGCGGTCAAATGTAACTATTGGGACTCGCTCCCTCTCAGCCTGCTGGAGGATGAGCTCATCCTCGAACTCCAGCGGATCCTCCACCATCACGGACTCCATCAATTCCTCCAGCTGATTGTGAGATATCTTCACCCTCGGATTCGATAGAAGGAACATTAAAAGGCCCTTCCTTGATTTCTCATTTAAGTTAGCTCCTCTGGAAAACCAGAAAAGCTCCACTATGACTATGAAGGGTACTATCCATTCCTTCAAGGAGCGAAGTATCTTCCTGGCCTCCTTGTGATACTTTGAATCCTCGAAGTAAGCGTATATTATCACATTAGTGTCTATCACAGCCCTCCTGATCCTCAAAGGGTGGCGCCCCTCCTTACCGCCTGATTCACATCCTCGGGCGTCATGTCGAGCCCTAACCTAGAGGAGGAGGGGAACTTCAGGGGCGATAGCACCAGCTTCTCCCCCTTTACTTCTAACAGGTAAATCCCGTCCTTAAGTATCTTCCCTTGAACCCTCCCTCCTCTCAAGATAACTACCCTCATTCCTTCACCCGATGGGGCCGCCGGGATTTGAACCCGGGACCTCCGGCTCCCGAGGCCGGCATCCTACCTAGCTAGACCACGGCCCCGCCAGCTGGACTGGGAGTAAATAAAAGCTCTACGGTTGGGATCGCCCGCTTGAACCGCATGAAAGACCGCCGATGACACCTCTGTCAAGTACTATCGAGACCTTGTACCTCTCATCAGTTATATTCAGCTCCAGGACGCTCTTCCCCCTATCCAAAATCCTGTTGAGCTCCAGCATCTCCACTATGTCATCCCCCTCCGTGACCGTGACGTAGTAGATCCTGCAGGCATCCCCCTCATTCTCCAGGGTTATGTAGGCGATTCCACCGTGACACTCCATGCGAGCCCTGACATTTGAGTGAATTTTATTAACTCCTTTATAGCTGAGGATTAAAGCAGATAATATTAACATTGACATAAAGAAAATTAATAACCACTTATTCCGCGTCATCCGCCATCCCGCTCGATCTCAACCTCTCCGAGAACCAATAGGGCTCCTTGAAGAGCTTTATCACGGGAAAGGTTATCTTATCTGAGGACAACCCCTCCAAGAACTCATATCGCTCTCCGGTCTCGTCCGCCCTGTAAACTAGGAAGTTACCTTCTTCCTTCCCGTCGTAGACGGTGAATGAGAAAACATCGGGCTTCGTTATCCCGTAGTTGTTGGCGAATGTCCCTATAACCCTCCCCTTGAGGGTGTCGCTCCAGAACTCCACCAGCACAGAGACGGAGTTGGAGGATGCCGCCAGCCTCAGTAGGTCGAGCAGGGAGCTAACCCTGAGCAATTCCAGTTCCCACTCGTAGCCCTCTTCCTCCGGGCTCAAAGCAACCCCCCTGTCCCCATCCAACCTGCCATTTAATCCTTACCTCGGTGGGATGACCCCTGAAGCGTAAAGCCCTTTGAATAGATCGGAGAAGGCTGATAGCAGACTTTCCTCTGATGTGAAGATCCCGCTATTGAGCCCCTCGTCGCTGAATATACATGCGCTCTCGCTTAGGACCATGAACACGCTGTGCTTCCCCACTATCCTGCAGCGGGCCCTCGGGATCCCTAGGGCTGAGTGTGTGGATGGACTCTCCACGACGGCGCTCACTATGTTCGGAAGCCTCTTTGGAAGTAAATAGATGTTCCTCTCACTTAAAATTATGTTTATTTTTTCCCTAGCACCCATAATTATAGTTGAAGATATTCTGCTTATTGTCCTTTCTCCCCTCACCGGTATCGTGGATCTCTCCACCACCCAGAGCCCCTCCGTCAGGTTGAGCCTGAAGAGGACGTCCAGCAATGATAGCTTGGTTGAAGTCTCTGAGAGGATCCTCTCAGCTAGCAGGGAAGCCAGCTCGCTGGGCGGAGGTGCGGAGATTTTGATAGGCCTCCCTCCATGTACCCTAACGAGTCCCCCCCTCTCCAGCGAGGAGATCACCGGGTAAACCTTTGTGCGAGGGACGCCTGTTAGCGAGCTCAGATCAGCCACCCTCAAGGGCTCCCTGCTCAAGCTGAGGCGCGCAAGTATCTTAGCTTCATACTCCGAGAGCCCTATCTCCTTCAACGTCCTCACTAAGCCCCACAGGTCTTTTCTATCATTCCCTCTCATCTTCCACTAGCTCTGCGAATATTTTACCCTCGGCGATCTTCCTGACCCTAGCCCTCACCACTAGCCCCGGATCCGGGGCACCCGATATTATGACCTGCCTTCCCTCGTAGAGTCCCTCGCCCTCACCCCTCCTGTTGATCGACCTCACCAACACATCTATTGTATCCCCTGGCTTCAGCGATTGAGCGCTCCTGCTCGGCCTATCCATCCCCACTTGATGGTAGAGGTCCTCTCTTCCCTTCCTCCCCTTCACACCCTTCCATCCCTTAGAACTCCTCTCTTCCCTCGGATTCCTCCTAGGCATGAACTTCCCCAGCTTCAGGAACTCTGACTATCATCACGCGTCTCACTTAAAAATGGCTCCGATCAGTCCTCCACAACTATGCCCATGACGTCCATGACGTTGGTTAGGGTGGGCCCCGTCATTATGGTATCACCCAACCAAGAGAAGAAGGTGTAGGAATCGTTGTTCCTGAGGTATTCTTCGGGTTTCAGTCCTTCCTTCAGGGCTCTCTCAAGCGTGTGACCGTCGCATATGGCACCGGCAGCGTCAGAAAGACCGTCTACCCCATCGGTCCCTATGGAGGCTATCGCCACACCATCGAGTCCAGCGACATGCCTGACGGCACCTAGGACAAGCTCCTGATTTCTCCCACCTATTCCGCTTCCTGTCACAGTCACCGTGGTCTCCCCTCCCATGAGGATGGCCGCAGGAGGCGATATCGGGATACCCTCGTTCTTTATCGATGCCGCCAGTCCGGCCATCATCTTACCCACATGCCTGGCCTCCCCTTGAATTCTGGACCCCAGAAGCAGCGTGTTGTAACCCAGGCTCCGGAGGAACCCCTCAGCCGCCTGTATTGCCTTCATGTTGTTGGCAACTATTATGTTGGTCACATCATCGAATATTGGGTCTCCGGGCTTCGGAGTCTCGGGGATTCTTCCATCCATGCCATCCCTTATAACTTTCACGATAGAGCTGGGCATTTTTTCAACTAAAGAGTAGTTTTTCAGAACGTCCCATGCATCCTGGAACGTAGTTTCATCGGGAGCAGTCGGGCCCGAGGCTATCGTGTCCAATGGATCCCCTATGACATCAGATATTATCAGGGAGACCACTGTGGCTGGATAAGCGGCCTCAGCAAGTCTCCCTCCCTTGATCATGGACACGTGCTTCCTTACGGTGTTTATCTCCTTGATGTCAGCCCCGCTCAGGACCAGCAATCTGTTCATCTCCCTCAGGTCCTCCAGGCTTATCCCCTCCATGGGGTACTCCATGAGGGCCGATCCCCCGCCGGAGATCAGCACTATCACCAGATCATCCTTGCCTGCCGTGGAGGCTATCCTGAGGATCTCCTTGGCCCCCCTGACGCTCCCCTCATCCGGAATCGGATGACCTGCCGGGTTCAGCCTTATCTTAGAGAGACTAATCATCCTCTCGGTCTTAGCCGGAACGTTAACCCAGCCCTCCGATATGCTCTCCCCTAATCTATCCTCCACGGCCTTCGCCATCATCCCGCTGGCCTTTCCAGCACCCACCACGAATATCCTCCTGAAGCCATCCAGCTCTATCGAAGTGGTCATCTGGAATATCGATCTCTCCGAGAACCTGCTGGAGACGGACTTGTAGGGGTCCGCGGAAGCTATTGCTCTATCTAGAGATAGAAGTAGAGATCTCCTTGCATTTCTATCCTTTTGGGAAATTCCATTCATAGTCAACTCCTCTACATTCTTTATGTATGACACGCTCAAGGGGAATCTACCTCCCTGACACCCAACTCATCACCCTCCTCCGTCACCCTCATGAACCCCAGCGATATGCAGTCCACCTCGCCGCGATATTTAGTCAGAACGGTAGCTCTTCTGTTCCTTAGATCTAGGGATTTCAGGATGCCCACCCCTGCGCATCTCCCTCCGGACTTCAAACCGACGTAGAGATCCTCATAGAACACCTTTGGCGCGCACCTAACCTCCTTCTTCAGGAGATCCTCCAACTTCCTCACCTTAGCCCTGTCGAAGTGACCCTCAGTCAATATTAACAACATGTCAGGGGCCTCCTCAACCCATATCACATTACTTCCCAGCAGATCACCTAGGAATGAGGAATACTCACTCTTTTCCCTGCCGGTGAGTAGGAAAGTGTTCTCAAGATCTACATCATCTATCTCAATCTCCCTGACGAATCCATCCTTCAAGTACCTCCTTAAGGATGCTCTCCGAGAGAGGATCCTGTAGCTCCTGTCCTTGAGAACATCCCTAACCGGTGAGCTAACCCTGATCACCTCCGAACCCCTGGGGACGGTGCGCGCCAAGTGCTCCAGCTCCCCCTCGGATCTCTCTATTATGACCACCAACTCCGGGTCAGTGGCCTCGATCTTACACCTCTTGAGCACCCTGGCCGCGGCACCGTCAACGAAGCCCGTGGTGTTTATGAGGACGGTCCTTCCCCTCACGCTACTGACGGCCTCTCGAACACCCATTAGCATCTGAAGTAGATGCCCCCTGGGGCTCTTGTCACCTATGAAGTACATGAACTCCGGCTCCAGCATCTTCACCTGATGGACTTGGTTCTCCAAGTTGACTGAGGAGATGACCCCAGGAGGGCCGAGGTCCGACTGACCTATATCAGAGTCCACCAGCGATACCCTTTCACCCCTCGAGATCAGCTTGTTGGAGAGATACAGTATTGAGGAGCTCTTTCCGGAATCTGTTCTCCCTATGAATATGACCGTCTTGCCGGATATCCTGTCTATCAGATCTTCCCACCACTCCGGGACGGGATCTCCCACTTTGAGGTAATCTTTTTTACTGATCTCAAGCTCAGCGCTTCCCTTAGCGGTTACCAGCACATCCATCGCCTCCTGCTCGAGATCCAGCTTGCTGAAGGGCGCACCCCAAACCTCTGCTTCCCCTGAGAGAACCCTTATGCTGACCGGGGTCCTCACCAAGATGCCCTCTCTACCCTCTAGCCTAACCACCTCCATCACCAGCCCGTTTCAGCGTGAGGATAAAATGGTGAGGGGGTGAATGCCCCAAGGTGGAGCTGCAGCACGCTCACCCGATCCGCGTAAGCTATCCGACGGAAAAGTTAATTTTTCATGCCCAGCTGCTGATCCCGGGACCCGGGTGGGAGGCTCCGTCTTCAAGGTCGGCTGCTGCGGTTTCCAGATATCCAAGAGGAAATATGCTGAGATATTTGATCTGGTGGAGGTTCAGGATACATTCTACAAGCTGCCGAGTGTGGAGACCGTCAGGAGGTGGAGGAGAGATGTTGGAAGGGATTCCTTCGAGTTCGCGGTGAAGGCTTGGATGGTCTTCACGCATAGCCCATCGAGCGCGATATGGAGGAAGTCCGGCGTCCCTCCCGACAGCGAGTATGGATCACTTAAACCCACTGGAAAGAATCTAGAGTCATGGGAAAAGTTCAGGGAGATTTTAAGGGAGCTAAACTCTAGCCTAGTGGTGTTTCAGAGCCCACCTTCATTCAAAGCCAGCGATGAGAACGTGAGGAACTCCCTGGAGTTCTTCAGATCCGTAAAGGAGGGGGCCCTTATGGTGGGGTGGGAGATCAGGGATGAGAGCTGGCTCAGGAGGGAGGAGTTCAGGAGGATACTGGAGGAGTTGGGCATCACTCACGTGGTGGATCCGCTCTACGAATCTCCTGTCTATGGGAGATTCAGGTACTACAGGCTTCATGGGTCAAGGAAGGGGAAAAGGATCATCTACAGCCACAATTATTCAGAGGAGGAGCTCCTGAGGCTGATGGACATCGTGAAACGGAATGCCGCTGAGAGTAATTACGTGCTCTTCAACAACTCCTACTTCAGCCTCGAGAACGCCAGGGCCTTCAAGTACATGTTGGAGCATCACCTGCCTATGTGATACCAGCCCTCCATTTTGGACCAGTCCCACGCTATCTCCTCACTCACGGCCATCCCATACACTATGGAGCCCCTCCAAACGCTGAACTGAGGATCAGACACCAACTTAGGCTCAACGTCGAGGCCCACGGATCTCAGCATGTGCTTCAACTTAGTCGGGGAATCTGCCGCAATCCCCTCCAGCCCCTTTGGGACGCTCCAGTTAAAGGCTCCTCCTGAGAGGATCACCCTCTTAGCGATGGACGTCTGAAGCTCCACCGGTACCTTCGATATCGAGAGCCTGATCGCCTCGGCCAGCGTCACATTCCCTGGGATGACCTCACCGCCGACCAGCGTGTCCCTAGGCGATACGAAACCCCTCGTGTAATAGCTCTCGAAAAGCTCGTGCGCCGGGTTGAAGAAGAACTCCCCTATCAGGAACCTCTGCCATGCCTTATCACCCATCTCCACCTCCACCGTGGTTCCGGGAATCCTGAAGGTGGACTGCAGCGCACCCGGATGATCCTTCGCCCAGGAGATTGCCTTATCCAAGTCCAGCGGTAGGAGACCGACCATCTCCTTGAACATCCTGACGAACTTCTCCTCCCTGGCCAGATCCGGATACCCGAGGTCCTTCAGTATCTGAGCAGTTATCCTATCGGAGTCGCTTCCTCCCCTGTTGAGCGGTATCAGGGCCGCCCTTATCACGTCCCTGCTTATCGGCGTGATCTGAGTGTTCCCATGGCCCGCCTCAACCACCATGCAGGCCACCGCCTTCTCGGCTATGGCCACAGCCAGCGGTTGGGGGATTATAGTGACGGCCCTCACCAGATTTCCACCCTCCTCCGAGTTCACCTCCTCGTGTATCTCGAAAAATCTCTCGTACATGTAAGTGGGGGCCTGCGCCGCGAGCGCCGCCACCACTAGGAATCCGGAGAATGGGAGCCCAGTCGTATCCGTTCTCCCAGGATGATACTTGAGTAATCCATATCTCACCAGCTCCTTCACCACCCTCCATCCCCTTTGATCGTTCCTCTCTATGATCCCATTCCTCATGGGATAGTAGAGCCTCGCCAGATCAGCCCTAGACTCCAAGTACTCCGCCACTTCCTCGCCGACCACCACCTCCTTGGCCGTTATGCCCCTGACCTCGGCCGAAACCTTGGATATCTTGGGAAAGTATCCCCTGTTCTCAACCACGTTCGGACCCGTCTTCATCAGCCACCAGGGACCGAACTTGTAGTAGGAAGTTCCGAAGTCGGAGGCGAAGACCGGTTTGGGTTGGGCTATCAATGCACACACCTCCCAAGCGCGATTAGCCCCTCAGCTCTGATAAGCTTATCAGGGTTCACCCTCATACTCTTCAGATCCACCTCCACACCCTCCATCATCAGAAGCCTGGCTTTTAGCTCAGTCCCGTAACCGTAGCCTCCCACTCCCATGTCCCCCCTGACGATCCTGTGGCAGGGTATGAGTAGAGGGTACGGATTCCTAGCAGCGTAGGACCCGATGACCCTCGGGGAGGTGTTCAGCGCCCTCGCTAGCTCGCCATATGTGGTGAACACCCCCCTCGGGATTAGTGACATCATTTTGAGGGCATCCTGAAACCTCTTGTTCGGGTGGATCGCGAAGTTCACCCTCAGTGAACTCCTGGGCTCGCCTGAGTAGAGCGAGTATATCTCCCTAGCCAATGCCTCATCCTCGATCCTCCCTCTCACCATCCTGAGCGCACCCCAGGCGCCCCTGCAGTTGCTCGCGAGATCCTCCTCGGCCTCCCCTTCGCTCCCGAGTGGTATCGTGTTGCAGTAAAGGAGCTCCCCCCTCTTGGCAATCCCTATGAACTTCCCTCCCACTTCAAAGATCCAGAAGACTACCTCCGTGCCCACACCCGGAATGGGAGCGGGCGGTGCACTAATATAAATGGAGCTAGGGATATTCTAGTGTATGGAGTTCGTTAGGATAGATGGGAGCTACGGTGAGGGAGGAGGATCACTACTGAGGTACGCCATCGCTCTTTCCTCCATGACCATGAGACCCGTGGAGGTGTTCAACATAAGGGTTAAGAGATCAAATCCTGGTCTGAGGCCGCAGCACCTTAACGCGGTGAGGGCCCTTGCTAGGCTCACGGACGCCTTGGTGGAAGGTGATAGCGTGGGATCCCTCAGGGTGAGGTTCATCCCCAGGAGAAAGCTCAGTGGCTCGTTTGAGATAGACATAGGGACCGCGGGTAGCGTTAGCTTGATAATCCAAGCGGTGCTACCCGTCTGCCTGACCTCCGAGGGGGAGACCGTCCTGAGGATAAAGGGAGGTACCGACGTCCCCATGGCGCCACCCATAGATTACATGAGCAATGTATTCCTTCCTAACCTCTCGCTTCTAGGCGCAAGGGCCGAGCTGAGGATCCTGAGGAGGGGTCACTATCCCAAGGGAGGAGGGATCGTCGAGCTCCGCGTGAGGCCATCCGAGCTCAGCCCGATCCGGAAGGTGGAGAGGGAGAACTTCAGCCGGATCTCAGGAAGATGCCATGCCGTGAAGCTCCCTAGAAGCGTGGTTGAGAGGATATCCAGGTCAGCGGCGGAGGTCTTGAGGAATGAGGGGTTCTCAGTTGAAATAGAGGAGGAATGGCACGAGGACGATCACTTAGGACCAGGAGCAGGCATCGTCCTTTGGAGCGACTCGAATCCGCGAGTAGGGGCAGACGAGTTGGGTGAGAGGGGTAAACCGAGTGAGGTCGTCGGAAGGAATGCTGCCTTGAAGCTCTTAGGTGAACTGAGGACCGGGATGGCCTTCGATAATCACACGGGTGATATGATAATACCCTATCTAGCGATAGCCAGGGGCGCATCGAGGATAGGGATATCCAAGCTGACTAGACATGCTGAGAGCAACATTTGGCTCGTTGAGAGGTTCCTTCCCGTGAGGTACAACGTTGAAGGGGGGCTTGACAGACCCAGCGTGGTGGAGGTCGAGGGCGTTGGGCTCGAGCTACGATGAGGACTTCATGAGGAGGGCCCGCTACCTCGCTGAGAGAACCGGAATGGATTTGGAGGATGTATTGGAGAGGGTTAAGGAGTATATAGAGGAGATGGGTGGTCTTATCAAGCCTGATGGCGCCCTCTCCCTACTTGCGTCAGACCTCGGGGTGAGCGAGTTCTCTCCACCGGAGAGCGGTGTGAAACCAACGATCAGACTTGACAGGCTCGTGCCCGGCATGAGAAGGGCTTCAATTAGGGGGAGGGTGGTCAAGGTTTACGGAGTCATAGAGTACGTGAACAAGAGCGGGGAGAGGTCGGAGAGAGCGGAACTAAGGATCTCCGATGATAATGGGCAAGTGGATCTGGTGATCTGGTCAGAGGGACTGGTGGACATGGTCAAGGAAGGTCTCATCAGGGAGGGAGATCTACTTCTGATAAGCAACGCCAGGGTCTCCAGCAGGGGAGGCAGGCCGGTGGTCCACCTGGACTCCGACTCGAAGATAGATATTCTGGAGAGGGGACCTCCGCTGCCCGAGGACGTCATCACCAACGTTGGGGAAGTCTACGGGAGGGAGGGAGAGGAGGTTGACTTCAGGGGCACCATCGTCAGGGTATTCCCGGTATCCGAATTCATAAGGGGAGATGGGGTTAGGGGAAGGAGAAGCTCCCTCTTGATTCAGGGAGAGGATGGAATTTCTGTGAGAGCTGTTCTATGGGGAGATAAGGCCTACCTCTCGGAGAGCTTGAAGCCCGGTGACTCCATCACCTTAAGGAACTTCAGGGTTGTCGCCAAGGAGGATGGGGTGGAGCTGCACTCCACCCCGAGGAGCAGGGTCGAGGTGGCGGGCGGGAGTGCTGAGACGATAACCGCGACCGTTTTGTATAAATTTCCAACAGAAACATCGATATTAGGTAAAAAATTTTCAGATCTCCTGATCGAAGTGGATGGTGAGCTCGAGGTGCTGAGGGTTTGGAGCGATCTGGTGGACGTGATCGAGGGGCTCAACCCCCCATTCATAGTCAGGGTGGGCCCCGTTTTCAGGAGATATGATGATTTGCTATCCTTAAGTAGATCGGGAACTTTAGAGGTTCTGGAGGTGCTGGGCAGGGGGCTAAGACCCTCGATAGAGGCGCTGGCCAAGAGCGTGAAGTACAAGAGGGTTCCTATAGGGGAGTCCTCGGATGGATTCAGAGAGTTCAGGGGAACAGTAGTAGGGGTTTCCGATGAGGCTAGGATCTCCTGGCACTGCCCTACCTGCGGGTCCAGAGTCTCTTACGAGTACGGAGGCTATAGCTGCCCGAACTGCGGGAGGATAGAGGAAGCCAAGCCACTCCTCTACCTGACCCTGACGTTAGACGATGGCACCGGGGTAGCTAGAGTGGTCGCTTTCGGAGATAAGGCCGAGAGGATACTTGGAATGAGTACGAGGGAGGTTCTCTTGAGGGCCGATGAGCTCGGTCAAGCGAGTCACTCCGTGCCCACGGACGAGCTATCAGGCAGGATGCTGGGGAGGGAGGTGATAGTCAGGGGGAGGGCCACCTATACGGAAACGGGGCTAGTTAAGTTGATTCTGGATGAGATGGAGTTCGCGGATTATGGCAGAGAGGCCCGCCTGCTCATCAGAGAGATAAGGAATCTCTGGCTGGGAGATGAGGAGATTGAGGATAGTGATGGATGACAGGGAGCCTGAGGTCATCGAGAGACTCCTGAGGAGGAAAGGTGCGCTAGTCGAGAGGAAGAGGATCGACGTTGCGGATTACTTGATAGGTATGAATGTCTGCATCGAGAGGAAGACATTGGAGGACTTCTTGAGATCTATATATGATAGCAGATTGTTCGATCAGGTTGAGGAGATGAGGTCCTGCTGTGACACAACAATCGTCCTCATAGAGAACTCCTTCAGGATCGATGAGAGGGCCAGGCCGCACTACCTCGGAGCACTGGCTTACCTCTCCCTGAGGGGGGTTTCCGTTATACACCTGAGGGATCAGGAGGAGACGGCCGCTTTCCTAGTATATCTCGCTAGGAAGGTTGAGGGAGAAAGACCATCAACGATACCCGTTAGGAGGAAGAGGAGGCCCAAGGCATTCGAGGAGGCCTATTCAGTCCTCCTGAGTTTCCCCTCCATAGGACCCAGGTCCGCTGAAAAGCTCATGAGCGAGTTCAGGAGCTTAAAAGAGATCTTCAACGCCGATTTCTCCAGACTGAGAAGCGTAATAGGGGAGGCGAAGGCCAGAAAGCTCAGGAGTGTGTTGAACTCCCCGTTCGTTTATGAGAGGGAGACAAAGCTTGAGGATCAGGGGTAAAGTCTCGTTGGGGTTCTTGGGAACGGTATCGCATCCCTTATGTGAGGAAGGCCTCCTATCCATCTTATAGTCCTCTCTATACCCAAGCCGAACCCCGAGTGAGGTACGCTCCCGTACCTCCTGAGGTCGATGTACCACTTGTAGTCCTCCGGGTTAAACCCCTCCTCCAGTATCCTTCCCACCAGTTCCTCCTCCCTCTCTATCCTCTGACCGCCTCCCACTATCTCACCTATTCCCTCAGGGGCCAGTAAATCAGCACAAAGAACGACCTCAGGTCTCTCAGGATCCTGCTTATGATAGAAGGCTTTGGCCTTCTTCGGATAATGCGTGACGAAAACGGGGGTGTCGAACTCAAGGGATATGACCCTCTCAACATCCGTGCCGAAGTCTTCCCCCCACTCTATGTCGACGCCCTTCCTCCTAGCCAATTCCACCGCCTCGTCGTAAGTTATCCTAGGAAACCTCTCCTTTATCGGTTCTATCCTCCTCCCCAGCGCCTCCAAGGGTTCTGAAGCCCTCTCCACAACCTTCTCAACGATGTACTTCACGAGAGACTCGACGACATCCATCATCCCTCTCAGATCGGCCCAAGCCATCTCGGCCTCAGCATGCCAGAACTCGGTCAGGTGCCTCCTGGTCCTGGATTTCTCGGCCCTGAAGCTGGGTTGTATCGTGTAGACGTTTTCAAAGGAGAATATGGCTGCCTCAAGATAAAACTGAGAGCTCTGGGTCAGGTAAGCCTTCCTGTTGAAGTAAGGTACCTCGAATAGGGTGGCACCCCCCTCTACGGCAGCCCCAACGAACGTGGGAGCTTCCACCCTCACGAAGCCGTTATTTATGAACCACTCCTCAACAGCCCTCATCACCTCCTTCCTGATAAGCAGGGCGTTTCTCATCTTAGTAGTCCTTATTTGCAGGTGTCTGTTATCGAGTAGAAACTCCTCACTGACTCCCGGCTTCACCGGGAAGTCCTTTGATTCTCCCACGATGATGAACCTCGATGCGATCACCTCCACCCCGGTGGGTGATCTTGGATCCCTTCTCAGGGTTCCCTCGACCATGATGGATGCCTCTATGCCCACATTCCTAGCTGCGTCCAGCTCATTCCTTGGTACATCTCCCTCCCTCACCACCACCTGAACGGAGCCGGAAGAGTCCCTGAGCCTCACGAAAACTATTCCTCCAAGCTCACTCTTCCTCTGAACCCATCCCGCTATCTTAACGCTGCTACCATCTTCCAAGTCCTTTAACTCGTTGACGTAGTGGGTCCTAACGCCGAATTTCCACATGGCACCGCACCACCGAGAGGGCACTGCATTGAGATTAAAATGTTAGGTGGGGCACCCGGACGGATGTGCTGACGCCCTGATTCCCCTCCGGATCGCTGATTTTCCAACGAAGTCTCAGGGATATTAGGGGTCGTGGCGTCTCGGAGGCACGATTTATTGAGCTTCGCTCTTAGGAGACCACTCCCCATTTCCCGCTAATCATGGAGGATCCCCCTCACGTAGATGATAGACGCCTACCGATCGATAATGGATCAAGTTGCATTGGATGATTCAGGTGATGATTCCCAGCGCGATCTGGGAAGGCGATGGACGGAACTCAAGAGGGATTTTTCCTAAGAAACTCATTCGAAGTTCTCATGCCCATATGCTTTAAGTCCTTTTAGATCTTCAGATTAAGGGATTCTCATGGAGCTAAGGGACTCCATAAGGCTTTTGAGTGAGAAGGGCCTCCTGGAGGTTTTCGATGGACCCCTCTCCGTGGAGTATGAGATAGCCTCCCATCTGATCAAGTTAGATGGTAGGAAGGCGGTGCTCGTCAGGAGAACCTTGCTTAGGGATGGAAGGGCTTCCTCATTCGGGGTCTTCGGGGGGTTTGCCACTTCCAGAGAGACCCTAGTGGCCGCCATGGGATTGAGCTCCATTAGAGAGCTGAAGGAGAGGATGAGGAGATCATTGAATGATGGAAGAGATCCAATTGAGGCCGAACCCAAGTGGAGGAGGACCGACCTAACTCTCAAGGACCTGCCCGTCCTGAGGCACTATTTGGGGGAGCCGGGTCCCTACATGACAGCATCGATAGTGATATTCAAGGATGGAAGCAAGTTCTCCTCCTCCTACCATAGGATGCTTCCAATATCAGAGAACAGACTTGTCTTGAGAGCCGTAGAGGGAAGAAAGCTCAGCAGAACTATTGAGAAGTTCTCGAAGTTAGGGAGAGATCTTGAGGTCGCCGTCTCCATAGGTAATCCACCTGAGGTGCTGGTGGCGTCTGCGATGCCCGCTGAGGATAGAGATAAGCTTTCCGTAGCAGGGGGCATCCTCGGAGAACCCGTTGAGATCTCGAGATGCGAGGAGCTGGATGCCTGGGCTCCTTCGGACGCCGAGATAGTGATATGCGGTAGAATAAAGCCGGGTGATCTAGCGCCGGAGGGGCCCTTTTATGAGATACTCGGGAAGGATATCGTGAGGATGCAACCAGTTCTAACGGTGGAATCCATTTACACTAGGGAGGAGCCGATATACCAAGCCATCCTGCCGGCCGGCATGGAACACCAGATCCTGATGGGACTTCCGGTCGAGCCCTTGATCGAAGAGAGGGTGTCAGAGGTCGCCGAGGTCGTAGACGTGGCCATGACTCCAGCAGGAGCCGGTTGGGTGGAGGCCGCGGTGGCGATAAGGAAGACTCATGAGGATCAGCCCACTTTAGCCGGACTTATGGCGATCTCTGCGCATAAGAGCCTGAAGAGGGTCATCATAGTCGATGAGGACGTTGATGTGACGAACTACGTCGAGGTGATGAGAGCCGTCGTCCAGAGGGCACATATACCTGATGATTATAAGATGATAAGCGGGATAAGGGGATCCTCACTCGATCACAGCAACCTGAGGGAGATCGTCTTCGATGGGGAGAGGAGGATCCTGAGACTACCCCAAGGGAAGATGATAATAGATGCCACTGTGAAGGGGCCCAAGGAGCTCGTGGAGATCCCCAGGAACCCCTACTGCACGAGTAACCGTTAAATATCTTCGGTGATGGCTGAGCCAAGGAAGGGAGGAAATGTTGAGGGTAATGACCGGAATGGTGAAGACGGATGTGCACGACCATCACCTCTTCAAGATCAGGATGAGGGAGCTTGAGTCCCTGCTCAACGCCCTAGGTTATAGAGTGATCGAGAGGGTCGTCCAAGTCAGGGAGAAGGAATCCGTGGATTTCGTTTTTGGCAAGGGGAAGGTGGATGAAATAAGGGAGAAGGTAAAGAAGCTGAATCCGGATCTCTTTGTCATATACAATAACATCACGAGTAAGCAGAAGTGGAACTTGGAGAGAGCCCTCGGTGTCGAGGTGGCCGATAGATATGACGTTACACTCATGATATTCAGGGAGGCAGCCAGCGATATACTCTCGAAGTTGCAGATAGAACTTGCATCCCTCGAGAAGCTTTTCCCGTACGTTAAACTCTCGGCCTCGATAAAATACAAGAAGATGAGAGCCGGTTTCAGGGGTGGGGGTGAGTACGCTTATCACAAGCAGATAAGAGCGCTTCAGAAGAGGATCAAGATACTTAGGGATAAGATAGAGAGATTGAGCCAGCAGAGGGAGTTAGAGATACTCAAGAGACTTGGGGATGGAGCTAGCATAGTTGTTCTCACCGGATACTACAACGCCGGCAAGACCAGCATATTCAATGCGCTGACCGGGCTCGAGAAGCCCGTGAGCGATAGACCGTTCACCACGCTGTCGAGCAAGTACGCCGGGATCAGAGGTGAAAACATCTATCTGGTGGACACGATAGGCTTCGTTATGGACCTGGATCCTAAATTGATCGCCTCTTTTAAGCTAAATCTTTTAGATATAAAGTACTCTAGTAAGCAAATTTTAGTCTTAGATGTATCTGATAGGGAAGAGTTATTAAAGATAAAGCTGATCGAGAGCATGAGGATCCTGAGGGATCTCGGCAAGGGTGAGGATAGCATCCTCGTAGCAGCAAATAAGGCAGATCTCGTAGATGAGCCCGATTTGAGAAGAAGAGTTGATTTTATAAGGGACATATTAGGGGATAGCGTACCTATAATTCCTGTTTCGGCCATGAAAGGCACGGGTCTGAGGGAGCTCGTGGATGCCTTGGTCAGGGAGCTCGAGATCATGAGATAGTTTCATAATAGAAATCTTTTTATTTTTGGAAACTAGTGTTAGGAGGGTTCCCATGGGCAGAACCGTCAGCGGTAAGGTGGCATTATCCGCGTTATTGGGAGCTCTTGGAAATGTTTTGGCTTTAATATCGGTGTTTCTCGGGAATATACATCCGCAGATAGCGGTTGATCTATCTCATGTGGCTACCGCCATCGCGGCCTTCTCGCTCGGACCCACATGGGCCACCGCAGTAGGTTTCCTCGTCTCCGTGGTGCCGTTCATCAGGTTCGGACTTCTAGGTAGCTTGGGTCCCCTAACGGGGTCCCTTATATTCCCGGGAAAAGCGATGACCGGTCTCTTCGCGGGAACTTTGGCTAAGAGGAAACACAGACCTTTCATAGCAATGACGATAGGGTACATCCCGGAAAGCGCCTTCACCTGGGCCACCTTCAAGCTGTGGATCCCGGTCTTCGCCCCCCAGCTATCCATCTGGATAACAGACGTCATAATTTACGGGATAATCATAAAGGCCTGGATTGAGATACTGATGATAGGATTGCTAGCGGAGCTCCTTGTTCCTAAGGTGAGAAGAATGATACCCTATGGCCTTCTGGACGAGCCTAGCCACCAGATAAGCATCTGATCTCATGGCAGGGCAAGGGGAGAATTCCACGAAGTCCATACCCATCACGTCGCCCAACTCCATCACTTTCCTGACGATCTTGATGACCTCAAAGTAGTTAAGGCCTCCCGGCTCCGGGTTACCGATGCAGGGAACTTGAGGAGGATCCAGCACGTCCAGATCCATGCTCAGGTAGAGCTTCTTGCCGCTCAGGTTGTCTAGGTTCTCCAGGCTCCCCTCATGGACTTCATCCGCGTAGATCACGCTTATCCCATCCGACCCATTCAGGAACTCCTTCTCCTCCATGCTCATAGTCCTCACCCCTATTATGGTGATTTCCCCCACCAACTCACTCATCCTCCTGCAAACAGTCGCATGAGAGATCTTTCTCCCTCCGTACTCATCATAGAGATCTGGGTGGGCATCGAATATCACCACATGCTCCACCTCCTCCCTCAACGCCATCAGGGTCGGGAGTGAGACCGTGTGCTCCCCGCCCAGTATCACCGGTATCTTGCCGTCGGATAGTAGCCTCCTTACGGAGGTCTCCACCACATTCATCATCCAGTCCTCAGGCTTCCCCAAGACGGACAGCTCGAATATTGTGAAGATTCCTAGCTCGCTGGTGTGAGAATCTAGCTCGATGTCATAATCATCCATATACCTAGAAGCTTCTATTATGGCTGCCGGACCGAATCTCGTCCCAGTAGCCCAACTTTCAGTCGAATCATATGGAACACAAAGCAGGACGTATCTGGATTCCTCATAGGAGCTCCTAGATGCGAGGAAGGAGAACGGCACCGTGAGCCAGTTCATGCCAATCCCCCTCACGCCCAGCACCTGAATCAGATAAATCCCCGCTATCGCGAGCGATCAATCCTCGATGGAATCACCCAGCGAATCATTAGAAACAAAATTTACATTGATCCGGGATAAATTTTGATATATTTTCTCATAAGAACCGCGTGACGTCTCGCGAGGGCATCCCAGTCACGTTTTTATATTGTGACGGCCGTAGGGACTAGTCCCCATACATAGCGGACAGCATGCGAGGTGGTCAGTATGGTGTCCAGGAGAGTGGGTGTCCCCATGACCGACCGAATCCTCGAGTTCTTGGAGGAGAAGAGACCCGGTCTCAGGGCCAATGTCTGGAAGGTCTATTACCCGATGAGGGATGAGCAACCCATAGAGGTGAGCGTGAAACCCGGCGCCTTGGCCGGCGAGACCCTTCAGCTGCAGTTCGAGGGAAGGAAACTCGTTGTGAAGGAGGAGGTAGTGGAGAGGAGACCCACGAGAAGCGGTGCGGGGGCCTATTGATCCCCCTATCCCTCATTCTTTTGACCCCCGAGGTGTCCCACCGTATCGGTGGGATGATTAGGTTTATCTGGGAGTGCTTCCCTTAAACGAAAGGTGCCAATTCATGGAGCTAGAGGTACCCATCCTGATCCCCGTCTCCAAACCAAGGAGAGGGGCTTCTGGAGAGACAGGTCTGTGGAGAATCGAGAAACCGGTGATAGATGAGGGAAAATGCATCAAGTGTTGGATCTGCTGGCTTTATTGCCCAGAGGAGGTTATCTATGAGGATCAGAGCGGATTTCCAGCGATAGACCTCTCCTACTGCAAGGGCTGCGGTGTCTGCGCGGACGTGTGTCCAGCCAAGGCGATAGAGATGGTGAGGGAGTGAGCATGGTCGAGGGAGAATGGGATATAATAACCGGAAATCATGCCGCCGCCCTGGCCGCCAAGCTCGCCAGGGTCAGCGTGGTTGCGGCGTACCCGATAACTCCCCAGACGACCGTGGTTGAGTACCTGGCGTCCTTCATAGAGTCCGGTTACATGAACGCCGAATACATAAGGGTAGAGAGCGAGCACAGCGCGATGGCGGCCGTGATAGGCGCCGCTGCGGCCGGAGCCAGGACCTTCACGGCGACCTCAAGTCAAGGGCTGCTCTACATGGCTGAGGTCCTCCACTGGGCTGCAGGTTCTAGGGTCCCAGTTGGCATGGCCGTGATAAACAGGGCGCTGGGTCCCCCTTGGAACATCCACGTTGATCATCAAGATGCGATGTCTCAGAGGGATACCGGCTGGCTGCAGATCTATGTATCATCAAATCAAGAGGTGCTGGATACCATAATCATGATGTACAAGGTTGCCGAGCACCCAGATGTGATGCTTCCCTTCATGGTATGCCTGGACGCCTTCGTCCTGAGCCACACCTTCATGCCGGTCAAGATCCCCAGGCAGGAGGAGGTTGACGAGTTCCTCCCACCTTACAGGCCGAGACACTGGCTACTTGATCCCTCGGAACCGATAAGCTTCGGAAACCTGGTGCTCCCGGACGAAGAGTATCAGGAGATGAGATGGTCCATAGATCTCTCCATGAGGAGGGCCCTGGAGATTATGGAGGATGTCGCTGAGGAGTTCTCCGAAAGGTTCGGAAGGTATCATGGCGGAGCCGTGATGAAGTATAGATTGAGTGACGCCGATTACGTGCTCCTAACATCGGCCACACTTGCCTCGGAGGCCGAGGTGGCCATCGATATCATGAGGGACGAGGGAATGCGCGTGGGTCTCCTTAAGCTCAGATCATTCAGACCCTTCCCACACCGGGATCTCAGGGAGAGTCTTCAAGGAAGGAAGGGTGTCATCGTGATAGACAGGAGCATATCCTTCAGCTCAGGTGGCCCTATGGGAAATGAGGTCAGATCATCGCTTTACGATATCTCAGGGGCTCCTCCGGTGGTCAATTATATAGCCGGACTTGGGGGAAGGGATATCACTTACAACGACTTGATAATGATGACCAAGGACGCCATCGGCAGGATATCCACCGGCAGGCTGAAGAGGCCCTACTACTGGTACAAACTGAAGCCGGAGTATCAGAGGGTCGAGCTGGCTGAGGAGGTGATATCGTGAGCATAACGATACATGATCTGAGGAAAAGGGAGAGTTCCTACCTCCCTGGTTCTGCTGCTTGTCCGGGATGCGGGGCGACTATAGCGTTCAGGATAGCCTCTAGGATCCTCGGGCCCAACACCGTCTACGTCATCCCCGCATGCTGCTTCAGCATAATTCAGTCACCCTATCCTAGAAGCGCCATATCGGCGCCAATACTCAATTTCGCCTTCGCAGCAGCAGCCGCGGCGGCTTCAGGAGTTCAGAGGGCCTATAAGTTCATGGGGAAGGATGTAAATGTCGTTGTTTGGGCTGGTGATGGAGGCACCGTTGACATAGGGCTACAAGCGCTCTCGGGGGCCGCGGAGAGAGGGGAAAACATCATCTATATATGCTACGATAATGAGGCCTACATGAACACCGGGATACAGAGGTCCGGCGCCACCCCCATGAAGGCCATAACTAAGACGACCCCGACGGGTAAGCAGGAGATGCCTAAGGACATGCCTATGATAGTCGCTGCACATAGAGTGCCTTATGTTGCGACAGCCAGCGTGGGATATCCCTTCGATCTCGCCAATAAATTGGAGAAGGCGAGGAAGATCAGGGGATTCAAGTACATACACATATTCTCCCCTTGCCCCCCAGGCTGGGATTTCCCGGTCAACAAGACAGCTGAGGTAGGGAAGCTTGCTGTTGACACCTATTTCTGGCCCCTATATGAGATAGAGGAGGGTAAGCTGAGGATAACTGTGAAGCCGAGGAAGAAGCCCCTCAGGGAGTTCATAAGGATGCAGAGGAGGTTTGAATCCCTGAGCGATGAGGATATCGAGGAGATGGAGAAATTGGTTATGGAGAAATGGAATTTTCTTGTAAATCTTGAGAAACTTGAGAGAATTTTCTAAATTTTTTACCAGTAACATTGAATAAGGTCCAGAGGAGTACGGCCAGCGCGAGCGCCTCGATCAGGACCCCCATCAAAGTCAGGTATATCGCAGATACGGCAGACCTCTCCGAGCCCTCCTCCAGCAGCCTCTCAGCGTATCCGCTGAACGGGTTCATCCACGAGGTCTGTCTCACGTATGTCCAGGCCGCCTTCAAAAGGCTGGATTGCTGCGGATTTTCGGAGATCATGATCCCATACGATTTGAAGAATCCGGAGACGTCTTTCCCCACTGCCCTGTTCAGGTACTTAAGCAACTCCTCTGGGGAGTTCACCGTGGCTCTATCCCTCACCATCTCCTCGAAGAGCCTCCTGTAAACACCGTAACCACCGTACCTGTCTGCCAGGTCCTTGACTATCATCAGGCTGGCCGTGTAGTAGAGGGATGGGTCCCCAGGGAGACCTCCTCCCCTCCAATCAAGCAGGAAGCTGAAGTCACCACCAGTGGTGGTCATAACCAGGTTAATGGTCTCGCTGTCGGGCTCCTCCGGCGGATTGATCCCGAGCTCCCTCACTATCACAGAGCTGAGGTACTGAGCCAGGCCCTCATGCATCCACCTCACCCCTATGCCCAGTCCGGCCACCTGCATGTATTGGTGAAGGAGCTCATGTATCAGGGTGAGGGGGAGCTCGTATTCGGCCATTCTAGCTAGCATCATGTTTAGATTGATCTCACCCTGCGTTATTATGTCCGAGGTGTACCTGAGACCAGTGTAGCCCTGAGTCGTTATGTCTTCCATCTTCTCAGGCACGAATAAGTTCACCTTTATTGGTATTTCATCCCTAATGGAGGTTATGTTTTGAATCATTGGGAGCGCTCTCTCGTAATACCTGGTTATATTGTAGGCGAAATCCTCGTACCTCTTGGGGTAGATTATGGTGAGCTTTCCCACGCTCATCTCCTCCATGGTCCCCTCCTTGGTCCTGAAGGAGATCAGGACCCTCATCGTGTTGTTCTTCGAGCCGTCAAGGTAGTACTTCACATCCGTGTATCCCTCTCCCCTCTCTAGGGCGTAGCCCTCAGGCTCCACCCCCTGCACCGAGTACTCAGAGGGTAGCCTCACTAAGATCAGCGCATCATCCTTACGGCTGAACGCTATTTGCGTTGAGAAGAACGCTCCATTTGGCTCCACTATGAGGGCCCCAAACCTGTAACTCCAGTTGATCTCCAGAACGGTTCCCGGTGAGTATGAGAATGTGTAGTTGGAGTAGAAGTAGTAGCTCGTGTTCTCTATCAACCTGTAATCCTGAATGGATCCGGAAAGCACCCTGATCGAGTATTTCTGGAACTTGGGAACGAGGACCCAACTGGCCCCGGATCCATTGGACTCGAATCTGGTCGTTATATCTATCCAGCCCGTCTCCCTGACGATGTATGTGTATGTGTATAATCCTCCTCCCTGCGCCGCCACGAAGCTGGGGACCGGGAGCAGCATTATCAGCACAATGACCGCGAGGCATTTCCTCATGCTATCGTCGGGCATCCCAGCTGAAAGCCTATTTAAGTGAATCGATCTCGAGAGGAAGGGGTCTGCATGGAGATCCTGATAAGGAATGTTAGCTACCTAGTGACTCAGGACAGCGAGAGAAGGATCCTAAGAGACAAGGACATATTGATCAAGGATGGAGTCATTGAGAGGATTGGGAATTTTTCTACAGCAGCTGATGAAGTCATAGACGGTAGGGGAATGATCGCAATTCCAGGCCTGATAAACACTCACACACATATACCCATGACACTCTTCAGGGGAGTGGCCGATGACATGCCTCTGAGGGAATGGTTGACGGAGAAGATATGGCCAATGGAGGCGAACCTGAGGCCCCATCACGTGAGGGCTGGCACCGAGCTAGGGCTACTCGAGTCCGTGAGGACGGGGACAACGACGATATTCGACATGTACTTCTTCGAGGAGACAATAGCCGATGTCTTCAAGAGTTTCGGTGTTAGGGGTGTTCTCGCGTCCGCCATATTAGACTTCGGAACACCTGAGTGTAAGGACTTCGATGAATGCCTCAAGGTGGCCGATTCCTTCGTTAGGAGATGGGCTGGGGACCCCCTCATACTGCCATGCTACGGCCCTCATGCACCGTACACTGTATCGCCAAGGGGTCTCTCTGAAATCTCCAGTAGAGCCGAATCGGGATCCTGGATACAGATACATGCATCCGAGACCGAAGGTGAAGTCAAGGAGGTTAGCGAGAAGTATGGTAGCACTCCAGTCAAGTTGCTCCATGAAACAGGTGTTCTCGGGAGGAAAACTGTCCTGGCCCACTTGGTATGGCCTAGGGAAGACGAGATACCGCTTATATTGAATTCCGGATCCCTTGTCTCTCACAATCCGGTTAGCAATCTGAAGCTATCCTCCGGAATCTCCCCTGTTCCTGAGCTCTTGGAGAGGGGGATCAAGGTAGCCCTGGGGACTGATGGAGCCGCTAGCAACAATACTTTGGACATGTTCGAGACTATGAAAATCGCAGCTCTGATCCATAAGGTCAGAAGGATGGATCCTACTGTGATGCAGGCTCAGCTGGTCCTCGACATGGCCACGGTGATTCCAGCCAGCCATCTCCCTTGGAAGGTGGGGAGAATACAGGAGGGGTATGAGGCCGATATCGTGCTCCTCAGCACCAAGGTCCCGTGGTGGAATCCCCTTCACTCCGTGATCTCGAACATAGTTTACTCAGCCAGATCCACCGATGTGAGGTACGTGATCGTCAAGGGGAATCTGCTCCTCAGGGACGGGTTACTCACGGTAAGAGATGAGGAGGGAATATACGAGGAGGCTGAAAGGAGTTCCATGGATCTTCTGGAGAGATCAGGAGTCTCTAGATCCCATCACAGCGTGTATTAGATCAGCGTAGCTTGGAATTACAACTCTGCAGTTCATCCCCAGCATTCTAACCAGTTTCATTGAGCCCTCCCCCTCCACCTCGACGAATTCCCCGAGATGCTCCACATCATCCAAGTAAACCCTCAGCTCCATTCCATTGATCCTCAGCTCCCTTCTCCTCTTCCTCACTCTGACCCTTTCTTTAATTCCGAGTTCATTGAGGACCCCTAGAAGTCTCTCCAGATCTTTAGGACATCTCTCAGAGATCCCAAGTTTTCCTAATATCGTCTGACATTCTTCGCTTCCCACAAGGGCCTCCAGCTCCTCCCTAACCTTCTCCCCACCCTCAAAGTGCCTGGGACCTTTGTAGGTGATCCAGACACCATCACCGGATGACCTGATCCTCAGGACTGAGTCGCTGAGCATGAGCCTGCAGTCATCGAAATCTAGGTATAGATCCTCCTGTGATGTGGAGCTCTTGAGCTCGTACGTCATCCCGGCAGATCTGAGGGCCCTCATGAAAGCGGAATGAGATATTCTCAGCTTGACCTCCCTCTCGAGGGTCAATCGGCGCACCTATCGGTCTGTGGACCGCACCAATAAAAATCTCTCGTCATAGCAGGCCCGTACTATGAAAAGCTTTTTAAAGTCAATGGGATGCGGGGGGTGGGATTTGAACCCACGAGGGCCTCGCGCCCAGCGGATCTTAAGTCCGCCGCCTTCGTCCGGCTCGGCCACCCCCGCCCCCCGAGCGGCCAACGGTGAAGGCTTTTTATATTTTTCCTCGCCACGATGAGCCGGTGCGGTCGATGACCGTTAGGGGGAAAATATCAAGCTCACCGATCGCCGTAACGGATGATGAGCTCCTAGCTCTCGGATTCGAAATGATAGGGATCTCCGCTAAGGTTCTTAAGGGCAGGAGTGCTCTCATAAGGTTCTTCAAGGATAATGAGGGTGAGCTCCCGCACGTCGTTTTCGTTAACGAAAGGGTGGCTGAGGAGATAAGGGATTATAGGGAGGATCTCCTGAGAAGGGGAAAAGTCAGTCCTGTTTTTGCCGTAGTCCCAGATATGGAGGGATGCAGGGGGATCAGATTGAAGGAGTTATCTTCCCTACTGGCTAAGGCCCTGGGTACTGAGGAATTAAGGTTTTAGGGGGCGATGCCATGCCGAGGTTGGTTGAAGCCATAATAGAAGCCGAGAAGGAGGCTGCCAAGATAGTGGAGAACGCCGAGGCTGAGGCTAAGAGGATGATCGAGCTCGCTGAGGAGGAAGCGAAACGCATAGTTGAGGAGGCTAGGAAAAGCCCTATAGAGGTTGCTCTAATGCAAGAGTTAAACGCTGAGGAGGATAGAATTCTTAAGGAGGCTGCCAGAAAGGCTGAGGATTTGAGAAGAACAGCCATGGAGAGAGTTGAACGCATGATTGATGAGGTGCTCAGGGAGGTGATTTTCGGTGAGTGAGCTTGTTGAGACCAGGGACTCGGAGGCCATAGTCAGGGCCATACTGAAGGTGGCCGAGGACAGGGCCGAGGCCATAATGAGAGAGGCCCGGAGGAGAGCTGATGAGATAGTGGAGTCGGCCAGAAAGGAAGCCGAGCGCATAATCAGGAGCAGGAGGGAGAGATTGGAGAGAGAAATGAAGGATGAGATCGCCAGAAGGAGAAGCGCCGCGGAAGTTGAAGCGAACCAGATGATACTGAGGGCGAAGAAGGAGGTGCTTGACTACTTGATTGGGTCCGTTCGAGAGAGACTCCAGAGGATAGCAAATGGGGAGGATCCAAACTTCGATTACCACGAGATACTGAGGAGGTACGTCGTGGAGGGGGTGAGAGCCCTGGGTGATAGGGAAGTACACCTAGCCGGCAGGGAGAGGGATAGAGAGATCTTAGTGAGCATCTCCGAAGAGCTGGAGAGGGAGGGTATTAAAGCCAGGGTCGACCCTAAGGGATTGCCCATAATAGGCGGGGTTGTCGTTAAGGATTCGAGCGATGAGAGAAGGTACTACAATACCTTCGACGGAAGGCTTAGGAGCTATTTGGAGAGGAAGATGCCTTACTTGGTCGAGAGGATCTTCGGGGGGATTTAGATGCTCGAACAGGCCTATGTCGGGAGGGGAGTTATAGTCCACATTAAGGGTCCCGTCGTCATTGCTGAGGGAATGAGAGGTTCCAAGATAAGGGAAGTGGTCTACATCGGGGAGGAAAGGCTAATAGGGGAGATCGTGAGGATAGAGGGTGACAGAGCTATCATACAAGTTTACGAACCCACGGGGGGCTTGAAGGCCGGTGAGCCCGTGGAGAGGACGGGGGAGCCTCTGTCAGCTGAGCTGGGACCTGGACTCCTAGGGCAGGTTTTGGACGGGCTCGGGAGACCTCTCGAGGTTATAGCTGAGAGGGCAGGCGGACCTTTCATAACCAGGGGCATAAAATCCCCAACACTACCTAGGGACAGGAGGTGGCACTGGGTTCCTGAGGTGGTGAGGGGAGATCTCGTTCAATCGGGTG